>NZ_JAAHGK010000267.1:0-6921 GCF_010672505.1 Okeania sp. SIO2B9
TACCATTTCTTCCGGGTATGGCCTACTCTGCTTTAATTTAATCCAACCCAATTGAGGTAACTTGAATCTACCGCAACCCAGACAATTTTTCAGCATGGCAGGAAAGACAAAGCTTCTCATCCTTTTCTTAAATCTTGGAAAGCCTTTGCCTAAACTTTTCATCTCAGAAAATGCCCTGTCTAATTGTTTTAAAGTTTGTTGTAAAACCTGAGCATTTGCTGATTTTAATCTAGGATTAGTTTTCTTAGCTATTGTTAAGTTTTTTGCTTGATGATTGTAATTAGGATAAGGGGCATCAGCAGGAATAATATACTCAGAAATAATTGAACAACTACTAATTGATGATTTTCTCGAATTTAACCAGTCTTTTCGTTTTCTTAAGGCATAGTTATATACACTTTTACAGACATCAAGAATGTGATTAATTTCTGCCTCTTGATGCTGAGTTGGTTTCAGCTTGTACTGGTAAGTTAAAGTAATCAACTTTGTTATTCAACTTCTAAGTAAATACTATTTAATTATAACACAAAATATGCACAGCCTTGACAACTACTAGAAAATTAAGCAAATTAGAAGAAAATTGGGAAACTAGCCTGAAAATTGGCTCTAGAAAATCCACAAAAATTACTGAATTTTTGACTTAAAAAAAGTAGCATGACAATAGGAACTAAAACTCCAAAAATAGTAGTAGTTGGTGCTGGTTGGGCTGGTTTAGGAGCCACTCACCACCTAGCCAAAAATGGCTATGACGTTACACTCCTAGAAGCTGGCCCTTATCCCGGTGGTTTAGTCGCTGGTTGGAAAACTCCCGGAGGCCGTTCTGTAGAAGTGGGCATACATGGTTTTTGGTATCCTTACCATAACATATTTTCTCTTGTCAAGAAGCTAAACCTCGATCCATTCACTCCCTGGACTCGTTCAGCTCAATATTCTCCTGCTGGGTTAGAGGTAGAATCACCTATTTTTCAAGACTTACCACCTTTTCCAACACCTCTTGGTACTTTTATTTATACTCAATTTAAACGATTACCTTTGAGCGATCGCCTTTCTGCTCTGCCACTGCTTTATTCTGTGATAGATTTTGATAATTCGGATGAAGCTTGGCGAAGATACGACGCAGTAACAGCGAGAGAATTATTCAAACAATATGGCGTGACAAAAAGATTATATGATGATGCTTTTAATGCCATGTTATTAGTTGGTTTATTTGCTCCAGGAGAACAATGTTCGGCTGCTGCTGCATTGGGAATGTTATATTATTTTATCCTAGCTCACCAACCAGATTTTGATGTTGTTTGGTGTCGGGGTACTGTAGGAGAAATGATATTTAAACCTTGGGTAGAAAATATCGAAAATCTAGGTGGAAAAGT
The DNA here is from genome assembly GCF_010672505.1 of Okeania sp. SIO2B9. Lineage (NCBI taxonomy): Bacteria > Bacillati > Cyanobacteriota > Cyanophyceae > Oscillatoriales > Microcoleaceae > Okeania > Okeania sp. SIO2B9. The sequence goes on from NZ_JAAHGK010000267.1 coordinate 1,371, forward strand.
TCTGACAAAACGGCGAGTTACTGACTTAATTGTTGATGATAATGGCAAAGCAACAAAGGTTGTTTGTGAAGACCAAATATTTGAAGCAGATGCGGTTATTTTTGCTGTTGGTATTAGTGGGATGAAAAAGATTATGGCAGGTAGTGAAGCTCTGCAAAGTCGTCAAGAATTTAGGAATATTAATAATTTAGGTGGAGTTGATGTATTGGGAACCAGATTATGGTTCGACCGAAAAATTTCAATTCCTCGTGCTTCTAATGCTTGCTTTGGATTTGATACAACTACAGGTTGGACGTTTTTTGATTTGAATGCTTTACACGACGAATTTCGCCATGAACCAGGAACAGTTGTAGAGGTAGATTTTTATCATGCTAATCAATTTTTACCTTTGAGCGATGGGGAAATTATTAAAATGGTACAGACATATTTAGCAACTTGTATTCCAGAATTTATAGAGGCAGAAATTATCGACCAAAGTGTGGTTAGAGTTAGAGAAGCAGTCACTCACTTCTTTCCTGGAAGTTATCAATATTTACTTCCTGCTAAAACAAGTTTTGACAATATATTTATGAGTGGAGATTGGATTGCTAACCGTCACGGTTCATGGTCTCAGGAAAAAGCTTATGTAACAGGTTTAGAAGCAGCTAACTTAGTAGTAGATAAGTTTAAATTAGGACAGAAAGCTAATATTATTCCCGTGGAAAAAGATGAAGAGCATATTCAATTTGCCAGGACGATAAATAAGTCGTTCAGAGAGATAGGAAAATCAATATTTCCTAATATTTGGTTGTAATATAGCAATCACCATGCTGGTGAGGTACAAAACTCTAGGCAACAGGCAACAGGCAACAGGCAACAGTCAACAGGCAATAGGCAATAGGCAATAGGCAACAGGCAACAGGCAATAGTGAAGTAAAGACAAGAGTGTACCTCATGCTTACTGAGAAACGCTATATAGCGCTTTTCACCCCTATGAGGTACATCAACGATCCCCCTAGATCCGCGTTAAAAAGGGGGACTTCCGGTCTCCCCCCTTGTCAAGGCAGGGTCAATTTATTGACAAACTTTATTGTCACGCTTAGAAAAATTGATAGGGAGATGGGGAGTGTGGGGACCCACCCCTAACCCCTCCCTGGAGGGGAATTTGGGGAGATGGGGAGATGGGGAGATTCTTATATAGCAATGTGCGCTGGCATATTTACACATTATTTTTTGTACACCTTTTCTAGAGTGCACTTTGAGCTGGACATTGTAAATACCTGAGCGCTCATTGCTATATTTGCACAATTAAATGTATTTCATATCCATATAAATATTCTCTGAGCACAATGAATTAGCCCTGCCCTTGTCAACGGGCAGGGTCAATTTATTGTCACGCTTAGAAAAATTGATAGGGAGATGGGGAGTGTGGGGACTGTGGGGAAATTTGTATATTTGCACAATTAAATGTATTTCATATTACAGCACTTTTTAGGATAATGAGGTATAGCTTCAAAGATTTATCTTTTTTTCCCTACTCCCTACTCCCTAAAGTCCTAAAATTTTGTACCTCATCAACTCCAAAACTGCTTTAATATTCTCTGACGACAAAGAATTAGCCCTGCCATCAACGGGGGTGGTGAAAATTGTCTGGGGTTTGTAGACATGGAGTGGCCGGTTGTTGACTATCCATAAGCAATTAGACCTTCAGCATAGCTGCCTTCTTCAAAGCAGTCGAAGGAAAGGAGACCGACAGAGCAAAAGCTGAAAACTCAGACAAAGCAATATTTTTCCCTCTTCCCTCTTCCTTCTTCTCTCTTCCCTCTTCCCTTCCCTCTTATATCATGTTCGGACGGGTCAGTTATAAATAAAACAGGATTACGCATTTTAATGGAAAAACACTATATATACCATAGTGCTATAGTTTTTATCTACTATATGTAGTGCCTTTGCGTAAGCCCTGTAAAATTTAAGGACTGACAGTACCGACAGTACCAAAGAAATACTGAAATTATCAATACTATTGTGCAATATTTCATAAGCATTCCTCCTTTCTTCTCTCCTGACTCCTGAGGACTGACTCCTGAGGACTCACAACAGTTATTTATAAGTAGGGCTTGCTGATTAAATATCAAAGCATTTACAGATAAAGGTTGTAGCCTTTTTAGGGTCGAATTGCAGTGCGCCTGTTTCAGTCTAAAACACTCAAAAAGTTAGTATTTTAGGCTCATAGTGGGGCAGAAAAATCCCAAATTGACAAAACTTAGCTCCTACCTCCTCGCTCCCGATCCATTTCTCCTGTCTTCCCCTCCTGGGAGGGGGAGGGGCGAGGGGTGGGTTGTCTCCAGTATAGCTGTCTCCTACCCTCACCCATAAGACTTTTTCAGCAAACCCTAAGTATTCAACCGTTAGCGTAGCTCCCCCGGAGGGGGAACATGATATTACTTCTTCTGTCTTCCCTCTTCCCTCTTCTTTCTTCCTTCTTCCCTCTGCTATAGGACTTACGCACTGACCATAGATATAGTTCTTTGTGGGTTACGCTACCGCTAACACACCCTACCAATAGCGTTCATGCGTAAATCCTGAATTATTTCTCCCCGTTCCCTGTTCCCTGTTCCCAGATCCGGTGTTCCCTCTTTTGGAGGAGATGTCACTATATTGAGAAAGGTAAACCACAGAAAAAATCAAGAATGACCTCAACCCTAGTCCAACCAACCCTCGAATCTCTCAACGCCCCTACTATCCACCAACTACCAAATGGACTTACTATCATTGCCGAATACCTACCAGTTGAAGCAGTTAATCTCAATATTTGGCTAAACGTTGGTTCTGCAGTTGAATCCGAACCAATCAATGGTATGGCCCATTTTCTTGAGCATATAATTTTCAAAGGCACTCCCAAACTCGCTGGTGGTGAATTTGAACGCTTAGTAGAACAACAAGGTGCTGTAATGAATGCCGCCACTAGTCAAGACTACACCCATTTTTACATTACCACTGCTCCTAAAGACTTTGCCAAATTAGCACCTTTGCAGTGGGAAGTACTCCTAAATGCCAGCATTGCAGATGACCCTTTTGAAAGAGAGCGGTCTGTTGTACTAGAAGAAATTCGGCGCTCAAATGATAACCTTAACCGTCGTTGTTACCGAAAAGCGATTGAAACCGCCTTTGAAAAATTACCTTATCGTCGTCCGGTATTAGGTCCTGCTGAAGTTGTTTCTCAACTGCAACCCCAACAAATGCGCGACTTTCATCAGACTTGGTATCAACCTGGTTCTATGACTGCCACTGTAGTCGGAAATTTACCAGTAGAAGAATTAATTGATATAGTCGCCAGTTCATTTACCGAAGCACAAAACAGCAAAAATATTCCAGAAATACCTCCACTACCACCCACAAATAATTTAACCCCAGAGCAACCTTTTACAAAAATAGTTCGCCATGAAGTAGTTGATGAAGCTCTTCAGCAAGCAAGGTTAATGATGCTTTGGCGAGTACCTGGGTTAACTCAATTACATGAAACTTATACCTTGGATGTGTTGGCAACTATTTTGAGTCGGGGGAAAACATCTCGCCTGGTGCGTGACTTACGGGAAGAGCGAGGTTTAGTTTATTCTATTGGTGTGAGTAATATGAGTCATCGTCATCAAGGAGTTTTCTATATATCTGCTAGGTTGCCAGAAGAAAATTTAGCCGAAGTAGAAGCAGCGATCGCTCACCACATACATACTATTCAACAAGAGTCGGTGACAGAAACAGAAATTCAACGTATTCGGACATTGGTTGCCAATAGGTTTGTTTTTGCCAATGAGACACCAAGCGATCGGGCTAATTTATATGGTTACTATCACTCAATAGTAGGAGACTTAGCACCAGCGCTAAATTATCCTCAACATATTCAAGCACTTGACTCATCAGATATTCAACAGGCAGCATCAAAATATTTGTCTGTTGATGCTTATGGAGTAATAGCGTTTCGACCTAAGTAAGTGTAAAAAGCTAGGTAGTTAGGTAGTAGTTAGGTAGTGGATCGTTTCATCTAAAAATGTGCATTAGAAAATGGGGGGGGTGGGGGAATGTAATGACCGGGTGATGCGGTGATTATCAAAAAGCCTAATGCACTATTTTAGGTGAAACAGTCCAGTAGGGTGCGTTAGGCAGTAATCATATTTGTGGTGAATCACTCTCTGGAAAATTTCTGCCGTAACGCACCAAGCAATCAAAATTGGCAGTAATCATATTTGTGGTGAATCACTCTCTGGAAAATTTCTGCCATAACGCACCAAGCAATCAAAATTGGCAATAATCATATTTGTGGTGAATCACTCTCTGGAAAATTTCTGCCGTAATATCATATCCGGATAATTAGTGATCAGAAAACTCTCTCCTTCTTCTCCTGTTCTTCTTCTTTCTTCCCTCCTGACTCCTGACTCCTGACTCCTGACTCCTCCGTAGTTATTTATTTATCACTGTTCAACCGGACATGCCATAACGCACCAAGCAATCAAAATTGGCAGTAATCATATTTGTGGTGAATCACTCTCTGGAAAATTTCTGCTATACGACTAACTTGAAGACATAATAATACAACGATCACACCTTAATATCCGGAAAGAGTTATGTCGCTTCATAAAAACTTAATAATTACCCATTCCATAGCAATACATTAGAATCTCGACTCCTAATATATTTTGCTGATTTTCACGACGAAAAACACTGTAGACATTTTTAAAGATTTGGTAAAGTAGAGCATAAAGGGGTTGCAGATTTTTCGGGGGGGGGTAGATTAGAGTTGTACGCAATCAAAATAAACTTTACTAAGGAGATTTAATCATGTTCAAGAAACTTTCAATCGCTGCTGCAGGTGCTACTATTGCTACTTTAACTGCTATTTCTGATGCTAGTGCAATTGTCAATGGTAGTTTTGAAAACGGTTTTACTGGATGGATAACGGAAGATCTAAGCGATCCATTTTTTCCTTTGACTGTTGGTGGTGCTGGTGTTTCACCAGGTTTGGGTTTGTTTACAAGCGCTCCCACAGATGGATCTCTTGCTGCTTTGCATGGTTTTGATGGCAACGGCCCAGGTACAATAAGTATTGCTCAAGATGTTTTCATTAGCTCAAGCGATACAGAACTTTCCTTTGACTTTAGAGGTGCTTGGAACTATAATCTTGGCAATCCAGCAACAACTTCTCGAGTATTTGATGTAAATATTGAAGAAGTTGGAGGAGGATCGACTCTTCTAAGCACCAATTTCCTAATGGCTAATCCAGGAGAATTCCTTAGTGATACAGGAAACTTAACTGGTTCATTGGATTTATCTGCTTTTGCTAATAGTTCTGTGCGCATCAATTTTGATTGGTTTATACCAGAAAACTTTACCGGGCCTGCCTTTTTCCAACTTGATAATGTTCAGCTTACTCAACGATCTCCTGATACTCAAGGAGTTCCTGAACCTGCTTCTATCTTAGGTTTACTAGCTCTGGGTACTTTAGGCGCAACTTCCCTCAAGCGCAAACAAGAAGAAGAAATGTAGGTTTACCGGAAATTAGACCTGTGAACTTACATTT
>NZ_JAAHGK010000268.1:0-6909 GCF_010672505.1 Okeania sp. SIO2B9
CGCGGCCTCAGTGCAGTGCACCGGCGGCAGCGTACCGTGTATTGTGTTAGAGATTACAGACGTATTAATCCGGTGTTTAGAGGTTATGGGCGCGTTTAGCCAGACTTACCTCATTTATCTTTGGTGTTGTATTTGTATCAATACCATCTAAATTTTGGGCTTAGAGGAAGAAATTCCTGAAATTGTTGAAGTTGTTTCTGTGATGTAGATATATTTTCCCCACTCACATTATTTTTGGTGTGGGTGGGAAATTTCTTGAAGTAGCAGTCAGCACTCAGCTAGCCTCCTGTCGGAGGAACTACGTTATCAGCTATCAGCTTTTCCAGGTGTATAATGGGGGATACTCAAGGGTAGCAAAACAGAGAACGGAAAACTTTAAACCGAAAAATATCTGAGTAGTAAATATACAAATAATTTTGCCTATCTACTAAGAAAATAATCTGTTAACAATAACTCTAAATCTACTTAAAAAAACATACAGTTGATTATCTAAAAATCTACTTAATTACTCCTAAACAACTGTATCTTAAGTATCTTGATTTGACAGATAAAAAGCTTCAAAATCTGGCGTTGTCTGATTTTTCTTTCTTCCTTCTTCCTTCTGCTATACAAATAAATCTTGATAGTTAGATTGTAACTCAGATAATCACACATAAATAGTCAATATCAGTAGCTAAATAAAGTTCTACAAAGCTGTTTTTCCTAGAATTAAGTATTAATTATTAGGTCAATTTTTCTCATCTACAAACCTGCAAGCATTGTTTGAGCCATTGCCAATTACTTATTACCCATTACCGAATAATTAAGGTTTAAAGCCTCTCCTTATAAAGGAGAAAAAAGCGGTCGTTTGCGGAGCATGACCTTAGGATGGGATGGCGAGGTCTCCTCGCTGGCCGACCATCGAGCAAGAGAAGAAAAAATTTTTCCTACCACGTCAATACTCTTCTTTTCAAGGAGAGATAATGGTTAATTATTAATTGTTTAACGACCTTTATCAATGAAAATTCTAGTTGTAGAAGACGATCAATTTATCGCCGAAACTTTAGCTGATGCCTTAACTGAACAACTTTTTGCAGTTGATATAACTACAGATGGTCAAGCAGGTTGGGAGCAAGCTCAAGCCTGCGATTATGATTTAATTTTATTAGATGTAATGCTGCCTAAATTAGATGGTATTACTTTATGTCAGAAATTACGTTATTTTAATAAAAACATTCCTATTTTACTTTTAACTGCTCGTAATAACAATCAAGATAAAGTAAAAGGTTTAAATGCTGGAGCTGATGATTATGTAGTTAAACCATTTAATTTAGAAGAGCTTTTAGCAAGAATTAGAGCATTATTGCGGCGGGGAAACGAGTCTGCTTCTCTCATCAAAAAATGGGGTAATTTATGTTTAAATCCTCAAAATTGTGAAGTTACTTACAATAACAAACAGTTAAATCTTACTCCTAAAGAATATGAAATTCTAAATCTTTTTATGCACAATAACCAAAGAGTTTTTAGTTGTAGTGCAATTTTAGATAAAGTTTGGAGTTTTGAAGACACACCTACAGAAGATACAGTTAGAGCGCATATTAAAGGTTTAAGACATAAATTAAAAGCAGTGGGCGCGCCTAGTGATTTAATCGAAACTGTTTATGGTTTAGGTTATCGGTTAAAACAAGTTGAAGAAGGAAGAAGAAGGAAGGAAGAAGAAGGAAGGAAGAAGGAAGAAGGAAGAAGGGGTACGACCCCGTGTCGGCGACAGACGCAAGCTGTCAGACCCCGCGACGACGACAGTCGCAAGCGGTCGAAACCCAGCGAGGTCTCCTCGCCATGGGAACGCCGACCAAGAGAGGGAACGCTGACCAAGAGAGGGAACGCTGACCAAGAGAGTAAAAAGTGGATGGGGACTCAAACTCCAACCAATTGTAAACACTGTTTATGCGGCAAGGTATTAAATTCAAAAGAAAAAGATAAAGAAAAGTCTCAAAAATATCAGGAATCTCAACAAAAACTACAAGATTCCATCAGTAAAATATGGGATAGATTTCAAGGAAGCATTAATGAGCGGATTGGTGTATTAGAACAAGTAGTAGTAGCTGGAAAAAATGAAATATTAGAGATTGATTTACAAAAAAAAGCACAACAAGAAGCTCATAAATTAGCAGGTTCTCTAGGTACATTTGGTTTAGTAGATAGCTCAGATTTAGCTAGAGAAATAGAAACTTTATTGGCAGCAGAAAAAACTCTTAATTCTGACGAAATATTTAATCTATCTAAATTAGTGAAAAGTCTATGCAACAAGATAGAACAGCATAGTAATATCGACAAAGAAAAAAGTGATAATCAACAGATAAAATATCTCGATCGTCAATATTCTATTCCTATAGTTCCAGAATGTAAATTATTATTAATACTAGACAAAGATAGTTTATTCGCAAAACAATTAGTTGAGGATGCTGTCACAAAAAAAATACAATTTAAGCTGGCTTCAGATGTTTTAATAACCACAGATATAGATGCTTATATTAATCAGGATTTAAACTATAGTTTGCCAGATTTATCATTCTCTCCTAATGTAGTTTTACTTGACCTTGAAGTTGCTGCTAATTCAGAGAAAATATTAGCCAAAATTTCAAGTCAGATACCATCCTTACCTGTAGTTGTACTTAATACTAAAGGTGAATTGAACGATCGCGTAAAAATTGCTAAACTAGGAGCATCAGCATATCTAAAAAAACCATTACCAGCAGCTCAAGTTATAGATATAGTATTAGATATCTGGCGAAAAAATCAGACTTTAGCAACTGTGATGATTGTAGATGACGACCTGCAAATTTTGGAGACCATCGAACAGATACTAACGCAATGGGGAATTAAAGTTGTAACCCTGAGTGATGAGCGATATTTCTGGAAAATCTTGGAAAATAAAGTGCCAGATTTATTAATTTTAGACATAGAAATGCCATATTTTAATGGAATTGATTTGTGCCAAGTTATTCGTAACGATCCACATTGGAATTGGCTGCCTGTGATATTTTTGACAGCTCATTACAACCCTATTATTTGTCATCAAGTTTTTACTGCTGGTGCAGATGATTATATCTGTAAACCATTTAAATATTCTGATTTAATTACTCGTGTTATTAATCGGATTAAACGTAGTATCAGTGTTTGATTATGCAACTAATTAACTGTAAAAACAATTAAATAGGATAAAAAAAATGCAAATTGTAACTAAAAATCCAACCAATTTAATAGAATCTTTAAAAAATGCTAATGCTCAATTAAAAGCAGAAATTAGGGAACGTAAAAGAGCAGAAAAAGCACTACAAGAGCTAGTAGAAAAATATCAAAAAACATCTTTACAACTCCGAACTTTGATTAACGCTATGCCAGATATTGTCTGCTTTAAAGATGGTACAGGCCAATGGCTAGAAGCTAATCAATCAATGCTGGAATTATTTGAAATAGAAAAAGTAGATTATCGTGGTAAATCAGATATAGAATTGGGAGAAATTAGTAGTTTTTATCGAGAGGCTTTTTTATCTTGTCATCATAGTGATAGAGAAGCATGGAAGAAAAGAACTTTGTCTAGGGGTGAAGAAATAATTCCCAAACGAGATGGCAGCATGAAAATTTATGACGTAATTAAAGTACCGTTATTTTATGAAGATGGAAAACGTAATGGAATAGTTGTTTTGGGGCGTGATATTACAGAGCAAAAACAAACAGAAAAAGTGATGATTAGATTGGCTTCTATAGTAGAATCCTCTAATGATGCAGTTATTGGTAATACTTTAGAAGGAATTATTTATAGTTGGAATTCAGGAGCAGAAGCAATTTATGGTTACTCTATTTCTGAAGTAAAAGGCCGTTTTATTTCTATGTTAGCTGTGCCAGAAAGGCCAAATGAAATTTCCCAAATTTTAGCAAATATTAGGGCAGGAGCTAGTATAGATAATTATGAAACTGTACATATTAGAAAAGATGGTAAACATATAGATGTAGCTTTAACAATATCTCCAATCAAAGATACTGAAGGTAATATTATAGGAGTCTCAACTATTGCTCGGGATATAAGCGATCGTAAGCAGATAGAAAAATCTTTTGAACAGCTTCGTTACCAACATCAATTAATATTAAACTCAGCCGGAGAAGGGATTTGTGGAATAGATATATTGGGAAAAATCTCTTTTGCTAATCCAGCAGCAGCAAGAATGACTGGTTATACAATTAAAGAGCTGGTAAATAGTGACTGGAGTTTGATAATTTCTGGGGTTGAAGAAGGAAGAGGGAAGAAGGAAGAAGGAATAGGGAAAAAGTTGATAGGTACTCAAACTCCAAGCAATTGTAAACATTCTGTAGACGGCGGAGTATTAAACCACAAAGAAAAAGATAAAATTAACAACAAAGAAGAAGGAAGAGGGAAGAAGGAAGAAGGAATAGGGAAAAAGTTGATAGGTACTCAAACTCCAAGCAATTGTAAACATTCTGTAGACGGCGGAGTATTAAACCACAAAGAAAAAGATAAAATTAACAACAAAAATGATAAATTTTCAGCACAAAAAAATAACTCAGATAGTCAACTTACAACAACTTTAAAAAAAGGTATAGTTTGCCAAGTTACTGATGAATTTTTTCAGCGACGAGACGGTTCACATTTTCCCGTAGAATATGTAAGCACACCTATTTTAGAACAGGGAAAAATTATTGGTGCAGTTGTAACATTTAAAGATATAACAGAACGTCAAGCAGTCGAACAGATGAAAAACGAATTTATTTCTGTTGTGAGTCACGAGTTACGCACTCCTCTTGCTTCTATTCACGGTGCTTTAGCTTTATTGAAAAGTGGATTACTTAATCAAGCGCCAGAAAGAGGTAACAGGATGCTAAATATTGCCATTGCTAACACAGACCGTTTAATACGGTTAATCAACGATATTCTAGATTTAGAACGCCTTCATTCCCAGCAAGTAACAACGCTGAAACAAACTTGTAACATTGCTGAATTAATGCTCCAGACAGTAAATGAAATGCAACCTATTGCAGAGGAAGCAGGAGTTAATTTGTCAGTAAGAACAGTCGATACTAAGTTTTGGGGATGCCCCGACAAATTAATTCAAACCTTAACTAACTTACTTAGTAATGCCATCAAATATTCCCCAAAAGGAACAACAGTCTGGTTGACTGCTAGCAAACAAGTTATAAATAGAAACCATACTATTAGCTCCGATAACTTCACTTCAACAGTTAAAACAAAATGCTTATATAGTTATCAAGTTTTGATTGCAGTTAAAGACCAAGGGCGAGGTATTCCTGCCGATCAGATAGAAAGTATTTTTGGTCGCTTTCAACAAGTTGATGCTTCTGACTCTCGCCAGAAGGGAGGCACAGGTTTAGGTTTAGCCATTTGTCGCAGTATTGTCCAACAACATCAAGGCAAAATTTGGGCAGAAAGCACTTTAGGAGAAGGTAGCACTTTTTTTGTAGCCTTACCAATTTTGGATGAGATATAGAACCAATTTGGGATCTATTTAAGGGGAGATGGGGAGATAGGGAGATGGGGAGTATGGGAAGTGTGCAAGGAACAAGTTGCTGAGGATTTACAGCGTATTTCATATGTTTTGGGCTTGTTTTTGTTTGAGTTACCAGGGACTACCAACCATAGTAAACCCTGCCCAATAATAAGGATGAGATAAATTATCATTCTCCAGATTTGCTAACGCCGACGGTAACACCACTACCCTATGCACTCCACTTCCCCTTAACTCTCCTTCTGCAATAACCACTTTCCCTCGTAACATTGCGAACTGTGCTCGTCTCAACGCTTCTGCCTTAATCTTTGTATCATTCAAATGACTATAAAACTCCGTCATCAACCCCAATGTACCCTCATCACTCACATACCATACACTAGCTAACACTGACTTCACTCCTGCTGCTACCGCTAACCCTGCGAACCCTAATTCAGCATTTCTATCACCCAAGGCAGTACGACAAGCTGATAATACTAACAGTTCAACAGTAGATTCATTCCAACCAAGTTCTCTCATTTTGTCTAACTTTATTTGTTCAGTTCCCCACAATTGAATGTAAGAATTACTAGCTTTTCCTGGGAGAAAATCAGCATGAGTAGCTAAATGAATAATTGGGTAAGAATAACTCTCTGTTTGAATAACTAGATGATCAAGAGTAAAATCTTCATTGAGGAACATATCACCCTGCCATAACCGTTGCGCAATGTTTTCTAATTCTACAGGTACTGCTGGTAAGGGTTTGTGTTCAACAAATTCACTTGCTCCCATTGCTAATACTTGAGTATCTTGAAGTGGGCGATAGTTAGCATCCATTAAACTCACACTAGGAATTAAACTGAGACTGTATTTTTCTATGATAAATTGTTCTCCATCATGTAATGCAGCAATAGGTAAAGTTCGTAAACCTTCATCCATACTAAATAGTAAAGTCTCAATATTTGCTGCTTTTAATTCTGCTAATATAGGTGCGATCAACCAATCATATAATTTTTGTGCTGGTGAGAGATAGCTATCAGTATAACGGTTATTCGGATCTGTAATTTGAAGTCGTAGTTCTAGTACAACTTCCATAAGTTTTTGGCGGTTAGCTTCGGCAATAGTTTTAATAATTGGTTGACCCGATCTGGTATATAAAATTATTTGTAATTGTTCGGGATAGGCATTAATATAAACAACGGCTGATTCTTTTCCTGTTTGGTTAGCCATATCAGTTAAGATATCTCGGACATTTTTTGTCTGGAGTAATGTTTCGTCAAAATCTTCTCCAAATAATCTGAATATTCTTGGATTCGATTTTTTTCTAATATTGTTACTACTGGCTCAAAAGTTGTATTCAAGGTAAGATTTGAAGTCAAATTAGCATTATTAGAGTTTGATAAAGTCT
>NZ_JAAHGK010000269.1:0-6908 GCF_010672505.1 Okeania sp. SIO2B9
AATCTGGAGACTTGTTATTTGTAGATATACCTCCATATGGAGTTAACGCTATAGATGTTACTGTCAGCAATTACTCACAAGAATATTATGCTATATTTAACACCGATCTTGGCAACCCAATAGAACTACCCCCATATAAAACTAGTGAAGTAATAACTTATCCAGTCCAACCATCGAGTTCAGCTACATTCTCAAATGCGAGTCGTGTTACAAATACACCTATACGGATCACAGTAGTTGCGAAATAGTGGTTAATTAAGATAATTTTTTGTAGGGGTGAGCTAATGTAGTGATTGATATTAGCAGTTAATAGACTTGATGTTTGCTCACCCTACCCATCACGAAACAATTGTAATAATAGAGGAAGAAACTCCTCTGGATATTTGGAGAAAACGTTCACACACAAAGTGACTTACGGAGTAATAAAAATGAAGAAAGCATTAGGCAAAGTCATCGTTGCATTTTTTTTCTGTTTACTATCTTTCGCAGTAGTTTCCCCCAGCCCTGCAATGGCAGCTGAATATTGTTTTTTAGGACAAGAGCCACAATGTTTTCGAGAATTGCCATTCTCTGGAGACTTGTTATATGTAGATATACCTGAATTTGGAGTTAGCTCCATAGATGTTATTTTGACCAATTTCTCAAATGGCAAAGAAGCTGTAGTTAACAGTGATATTGACTATCCAATAGTAATAGGCCCAGATGACCGTCCAGTCCAAAGAAATTATCCAGTCGTACCACGAAGCTCAGTTACATTCTCAAATGAGAGTCCTGTTCCAGATACACTAGTAAGAATCAGAGTATTTGGGAATAGTCGTTAATTAAGATAATTTTTTGTAGGGGTGGGCAAATGTAGTGATTGATGTTAGCAGTTAATAGACTTGATGTTTGCCCACCCTACCCATCAGATCAAATCTGGTAGCATCGGTTTAACGAAGTCAGAAGTCAGAAGTCAGAAGTTAACCCACCCCTCGCCCCTCCCAGGAGGGAAAGTAGGGGATTTGAGCTTCACTCCAAAAATATTTCGCCAGTCAAGGTGGGGTGGCGCGACCCATATTATTTTGATAAAATCTTTTGAAGGTAGGAGGACCGAGTCAGGTAGGGGAGCCGTCGGATTGGGGACGTACAGGATTCAGGAGGAGAAAGAATCACAAAGATGAGCGTATTTATGACGATTCGAGAATTTTTTTATGTTCAATAAAACGGATTTGATATCAGGAGCTAGAGAAATAGAATAGGGGAAAAAGCGGATGCAACCCCGCGACGACGTTAGTTGCATCTGGTAGCGCACCAAGCAGGTGGAAATTTGCCTCCCCATCACCCCATCACCCCACACTACCCTACTACCAAGGACTACCCACCATGGTAAACCCTGCCCAATAATAAGGGTGAGATAATTTTCGATTCCTCATTTCTCCTAGCACCGATGGTAACTCTACTGACTCACGACCTCCAACCCTCGCGATCTGATTTTTTTTAATCACTACATCCCCACGCAACATTGATAACTGCGCCTGTCTTACAGCTTCCGCCTTAATCCTAGTCTGATTCAAATGACTATAAAACTCAGTCATTAATGCTAAGGTGGCTCGATCATTCACATACCAAATACTAGCTAAAGCTGACTTTACTCCTGCTGCTATTGCTAATCCCGCAAATCCTAATTCGGCATCTTTGTCCCCAAAGGCGGTGCGACAAGCTGATAATACTAACAATTCTACAGAACTCTCATTCCAACCCAACTCCCTAATTTGGTCTAATTTTATTTGTTCTTCACCCCATAACTGAATGTAAGAATTACTAATTTTTCCCGGTCTAAAATCAGCATGAGTGGCTAAATGAATAATAGGATAAGGATAACTTTCTCTTTGAGTAATTAAATTATGAAGAGTAAAATCTTCATTTAGGAACATACTACCCTGCCATAGTTTTTGAGAAACAACTTCTAGTTCGACAGGTACTCCTGGTAAGGAATTGTGAGCAATAAACTCACTTGCTCCCATTGCTAATACCCGAGTATTTTGAAGCGTTCGGTAGTTGGTATCCATTAAACTAACACTGGGAATTAAACTCAGGCTATATTTTTCGATCAGGAATTGTTCGCCATCGTGTAATGCTGCTACGGCTAAAGTGCGCAAACCTTCATCCATACTGAATAGTAAGGTATCGATATTAGCTGCTTCTAGTTCCGATGCTATGGGTGCGATGAGCCAATTGTATAATTTTTGTGCTGGTGATAGATAACTATCATTATCTTGGTTAGCTGGAGTTGTAACTCTTATTCGTAATTCTAGTGCAACTTCCATGATTTGTTCGCGGTTAACAGAGGGAATGGTTTTGATTATTGGTTGACCTTCTTTGGTATATAAGATTATTTGTAATTGTTCTGGATAGACATTAATATAAACAATGGCAGATTCTTTTCCGGTTTGATTTGCCATGTCGCTTAAAATATCTCGGACGCTTTGTGTAGAAATTAATTTTTCCTCCAAATCTGCTCCCAGGTAATCTGAGTATTCCTGGAGACTGTTTCGTTCTAACGTTGTTACTACTTGGTCTGAAGCTGTAGCTGTTATTAGAGATTTGGTATTAACAGGATTAATTGTTTTTAAGATTTGTTGGGTGTCAGTTGTAGTGCTGATAGATGTTTCTGTTTGTTCTTGAGCAGTACCAGCATTGATTGTTTGGTTATTGTTAGTGGGAGTGGTCAGGGTGAAAAAATTGATATTGCTTGATATTTGCTGTAATATTGACTGGGTGGAAGTGGTGTCAGTTGAGGTGATTACTGGTATATCTGTTGAATTGTTAAGATTTTCTGATTGGGTAGGGTTAGTTTCTACTGGGAGAATCTGGTTATCAGTGTTATTTTCTGGTATAATAATGTCGCCACTATCAATATTAGTAATTGTTTCTATTTCCTGTGGGGCGATCGCTATTTGTTCTGGGGTATTGGTATTATCTGGAGTATTATTAATAGTTGCATTCCCGCCTTCAGAAATAGCTGTTTGCTCTTCTACGGAAATATTACCACCTGGTTGAATATCGATATTAGCATCTCCTTGATTGGCGATCGCCTCTTGATTACCTACAGAAATATCCCCTCCAGCATCAAGATCAATATTAGCATCTCCTTGATTGGCGATCGCCTCTTGATTACCTACAGAAATATCCCCTCCAGCATCAAGATCAATATTGGCATCTCCATCTCCAGAAATTACAGTTTGGTCTTCAGTGCTGATATCTCCTGTTGCATCTAGATCGATACCACCTGCTTCGCCCTCTGAAGCAATTGATTCTAAGTCCAAAGTAGTAATAGAGCCATCAGTTGCTTCTAGTCGAATAATACCTGAACTGACTGTACCCAAAGAACTTAAGTTTCCTGTAGTTATTTGACTGCCATTAATAATAACTTCACCACTGGGGCCGTCCGGTGCTTGAGTTGTCACATTCCCTGTATTCACTGTTGCTATCTGACTTTGAATTCTCAAATCCCCACTTTCAGTCGCACCAAAGGATGATACATTTTCCAGATTCACACTTTCTGGGGCATCAATCTCAATATTTCCTCCTCTGCCTTCCTCTGAGAAAGAAGTAATGTCTCCCGTTGCACTAATCTCCCCTATTTCACTCTCCAATGTAATGTCACCTCCCTGTTGTATCCCTTCCGAACGAATTCCACTAATACTTACATTACCCAGAGATGTGAGAGTAACATCCCCACCGATACCCTCCGTAGAAAAAGTGTTTAACTCCCCTTGAACATCTATGCTATTTGCACTCCGACTGTCAATAGTAATATCACCCCCACGCATCCTTCCCTGGGATAGAATATTTTTTAGATTAACTGAACTTTCAGCTTGAATATTCACATTCCCAGCTGTACCTTGTGCTGAAAATGTTTCTATTGCTTGGGTAGAATTGACTTCACCGTTTTCACTAATAATTTCAACATTTCCTCCTGTGGTTGGTTTTGCTTGGTTGAGGGTGCTAGCTTCTAGTTTACCTACAGTAATATTTTCTCTGGCATTGAGCGCAATGTCTCCAGTGCCGTCAGGGGAACGAGAGTTTATTACTCCAGCAGTGGTGTCTATTGTGCCATTGTTGCTAGTAATATTGATATTTCCTGCTTCTCCTTGAGTTGCTTCTCCTTGAGGTACAGGTATGAGGGTAAAATTGTTAAATACTGAGATTTCTTCTCTGACAAAACCTGATGCTAGATCTATTTGACCCACTTCTATTGCGTCATCCGCAACAATATGTATTGTACCTGTATCGCCTTCATCTGCACCGGAATATATTCTAGCTGCTGTAGTCTTAATGTTACCACCCGCTTCTAAAATAATGTCTCCTCCTTTGCCTGAGTTTTCAGTATCGGATGTAGTTGCAGGTTCGGAGGCAGAGATAACATTACTATTTTCGGCGATATTGATGTCACCTCCTGCTTTTAAAAGAATTTGACCGCCGTCTGCATCAGCAAAAGAGTAAATGTCACTGGTAGTAATGTTTCCTGCGGATGCTTCTAAGGTAACGTTGCCTCCAGTTCCTTCGCCAGAATAGTTGGCCAGAAATCCATTACTGGTGTCTATGTTTCCTGTTTCTGTGATGATGGTAATTTGACCGCCCTGTTGTTCTCCGTGGGAACTGATAGTATTAGTAGTCACATCTGTTTTCGCACTCAGAGTTACATCTCCAGCGTTACCTTTTTCTGAAAATGATTGGATGGGTTGAGTAGCATTGATTTCTCTCTGTTCACTGGTAATGGTAATGTCACCTCCGTTAGCAGCTTCTTTTGATTCTGAGGCAGAAGATTGGATAATACCTGTGACGATATTTTCTTGAGCTGTGATTTCTATTGTGCCTGCGTTTCCTGCATCAGTGCTTCTAGCTGAGATGGTACTATTTTCCGCTGATAGTTCCCCTGTATTAATAGTAATTTTTCCTCCGTCTCCAGCTCCTGTGGTCTCTGTAATGATTTGACCGTCGAGTTGAAAGTTTTCACTGGGGTTGATGTTGATGCTGCCTCCGTCTCCACTATCGGAAGTAGCTGCAGATATAGTAGTATTTTCGGCTATTGTCAGGTTTTTGGTTTCTATATTGATCATACCTGCGTTTCCCCCTGCCGTAGTTTCCACCGTGATTTTTCCTTCCCCTGTAATATTGATGTTTTCTGGAGCAAATATATTGATATTGCCTCCATCTCCACTGGAAGTAGTGCGGGCAGAGATCAAGCCATTTTCGCTGAAGGTAATATTAAAGTCCGGGTCAAAGCGATCGGAACGATTTTCTCTATTCCCCTGCTCCCCTATAAGAAAGTAGGGGTTAAGGGTAAGAGTACCTGCGGGGGTTTCTCCTGCTGTTTCGGCAAATATTCCGAGTCGGCCTGAGATTAGTAAGTCCGTAGCATTGATGGTAATGTTGCCTCCTGCTTCAGTGTTGGTTGCTCCTTCTCTTGCTGTGGCACTAATTTGAGCATCTTCTCCTATGGTTAGTTTTATGGTGTTGATTTCTATATCCCCAGCTTTTCCCTTATCATTGGTTTCTGTAGTTAAACTTGTTCCTGTTTCCAGGGTTAATTCTTCGGTGTCGATCTCGATCGTTCCTGCATTTCCTTTGTCAGTGGTAGAAGCTGATATGGCTACTCCATCTGAAAGGGTGAGGTTTTGGGTCTCAATGTTGATGCTGCCAGCGTTTCCTTTGTCTGAAGTTTCTACAGCAATGAATCCTTTTCCAGCAATATCTATGGTTTCTGGGGCACTGATATTAATGTTGCCTCCGTTGCCTGTGGAGCTGGTGGAGGCGGATATGAAACCGTCGTTGCTGAAATTGATGTTGAGGTCTGGGTGGTCTTTGTAGGGACTGATGGTAAGGGTGCCAGCGTTTGCTGATGCTTCAGTTTCGGCGAATATTCCGAGTTTTCCTGTAATATTGAGTTCGTTGGTGTTGATAGTAATATTGCCTCCGTCTCCGGTGCTGGTTGCGCCCAAAACTACTGTGGCACTGATTTGGGCATCTTGACCGATATCTACAGTGTTGGCTTCGATGGTGATATCTCCTGGTGCCCCTGCTCCATAAGTTTCTGTAATTAGGCTTGTGCTTTGGTCTAGGTTGAGCTTGTTTGCTTGGATGTCGATACTACCTGCGTTCCCTATACCTTCTGTATTTGCTCGGAGTTGGCTGTTGTTTGTCAGTTGGATGTCTTGGGGAGTTTCGAGAGTGATGTTGCCTGCGTTTCCTTCTGCGTTGGTGATGCTGAGGATGTCGGTGTTGTCGAGGGTGGTGTTTTTTTGGCTATATATGTAGACATCTCCTGCGGGTTGGTCTCCTTTGGTGTCACTTTCGATGGTGACGTTGTTGAGGCTGAGGTTGCCTGAACTGAAGATGTTAACGTTTCCCGATCTGCCTTGGGTGTCACCTACGTCTATTGTTATGTCTGGGACGAAAGGGTTTTCTATCGTTACTTGTTTACTGGTGATGATGGATAAGTCTGTCAGTTGAAGGTTTCCTTGTGGTTGACTTTCAATTATTACCTGCCCTGCTTCGGAGTGGGTAGATAGGGTCAATATTTCTGCATTGCTGAGGTTGTTGGTGGTAATGTTAACGTCTCCACCTTTCCCGGAGTCGTTTTCTCCGACTGAGAATGTTTTGATTGCTAATGGTTCTCCGTCTCCGTTTTCTGGAGGGTTAAATTTGATTGTTTCTGCAGTTAGAGAAATGGTTCCCCCATTTCCTGAGTTACCTTCATCGGAATAGGAAAAAGAATTGAGCGATTCTGTAGTGATATCGCTTCCAGCCTCAAGATCAATGGCTCCCCCATTTCCTGAGTTAGCACTAGAGAAAAAAGAATAAGAATTGAGCGATTCTGTAGTGATATCGCCTCCAGCCTCAAGGTCAATGGCTCCCCCATTTCC
>NZ_JAAHGK010000027.1:0-16976 GCF_010672505.1 Okeania sp. SIO2B9
CCCAAGTTTTAGACTAAGGAACTTAGACTACGCTGAAACTTACTGCATAACTATGAAATTCCTGGAAATACTATCTCTTTTAGTTGAGGTATTAGTCTAAGTTGTGTTTCTGTTTGATTTTTTATAGTCGTCAATTACAACCGAAACTTCCTGATACTAAGCATTTCACAAATAATTATCAATTTTCCTAAAACTATTAGGTAAGTGCCACACAAGTTTAAATATTAGGACCTGTATTTTATGCTTTCTCAGACATTTGTAAAGACTCAAAGTCAAATAATCTTCAAACGAGAAGTTGACTATTGGAATCAATTAATTAATAGTTCCGAACACAGAAATATTCTCGAAAAGATTGCCCGCAAACGTACTTATAATACGAGCATTGCTTGGGAAGATGCTCTACAGATAGCTTACTTGAAAATTGTAGAAGCAATTCAAGCAGGAAAATTTTCTGGTGACACAATTAAGGATTTTTATCGTTGGTCAGCCAAAGTAGCAAAAAATTCGATAATTGATTACATTTACCAAGGGAAAAATCGATATTGCATTAGTTTAGACCGATATGTATCTGAGACAGATGTCCCTTTACTAGAAACACTATCTAGCCAATTAAATCTATGGGAAAATTTGGAAATAGAAGATTTAGCCATCAAAGCAGCTCAGATTGTCCAAAATCTTGACCAATGTTATCCAAAACGAAAGTACCAGGAGCTTTGGTTCGGAAGAGTTCAGGGCAAAACTCAAAGACAACTTGCTCAAGAAATTGGATTAACCCAAAGTACTATTTCTAAGCGCTGGAAAGAGCTAGAAAGTCGTTTACTTGAAGAGATGGGATTTTAACAATTAGTAGGGCGTTGTGATTATTCCTATTATTAACCAAATTTTTAGGTTAATTTGTGTTAATTTTATAAAATCTGGTTATACAGTAATCGCAAAATTACTTCATTTCTATTGAATACGAATTTTTAAATTCATGCTATTCAAACCTTTTCTTTCTCAATGCTACTAATGGTACTTAGACATTTTCTGGTAGGAAAAATGCGTCAAAGTCAGTCTAGACAAGGGAATTACGTCGATGCCTTAAAAATGGCTAGAACCCCTGCTTCCATACGGATTTATGCCTTTTTGACGTAAAATCCTCTGCCTATCTATGCTTGAGCCTATTTTATAGCTTGATTTTGTGTAAGTCCCACTAACTCCTAACTCCTGACTCCTGTGAAATCATACAATAGACATCTCCAAAAAACTTTCTATTTTCAGCCATTGCCAAATATTTCCCCATCTCCCCATCTCCCCATCTCCCCATCTCCCCATCTCCCCATCTAATTTAGTTGCACCTCTTTTCTAACATCTATTAATACTTTATTGCCTCGAATCAAATTATACTGACTCTTCCATTTACCCAGAGCAAGTGGACGCTGAGAATTATTACGTTTTCCTGCATATCCTATCCATGTTTTACTGGCAGATTTAATTTCTTTTTTATTGTCTATAACCTGCTCGCCATTAGGAGCAAATAATTGATAATGCTCTATATCTCCAGGCAAAACACCGTATATTTGTACCCAAAATATTAATGCTCCAATATCTCCAGGTAAAACTGTGTCATAAAATTTGCCTTTCCATAAATCATCCATAGTAGGCGCCTCCCCAGCAAACCCAGTCCGAATAATACCAGTTGGTTTATAACTCAACGGTTTTTGCCAAATTGGGTTACGAGGAGTATTGCAACCACTCTCAGCATTAACTCCCACAAATGGGTCTACAATTTTTCCCTGATATCTAATACTCAAATGTACATGAGGAAAAGAAGCTAAACCAGATTCTCCTACCATTCCTAATTGAGTACCTGCTTCCACAACTTTTCCTGGTTTAACGGTAACACTACTATTGCGCAGATGGCAAGACTGAGTTTCCCAACCATTACCATGATCTATTACGACTCCATTACCGCATTCAATACCATCAACTGCTTCTTTATCTGCCTGATTTTTTACCCGTTTGTCAGGTATTCCATCTCGCACTCTTAATACTTTACCTGGAGCTACTGCTTCTACAGGTACACCTCTGGCCATTGTTTTTTCATCCGGTATAGCAAAGTCTGTTCCTTTATGACCGTCGTAAGTTTGCCGACCGCAGCCAAAATCTACTGCATTTGGACTGGGGTCGCGATCGCTGTACAATAGAATAAAGCAGTCTTTGTCTAAGTTACATTTTATGGGCAAGTCAAACTTGGAGTTTGGTATTTGAGCAATAGATTTGTCAATAATAGAATTTTCAAATAGTACTGTATTGGCATTAGCATTATAGCTGGCTAATATTATGACTAATATTGTGAGGAAGGTGTAAAAATATTTTTTCAGTTTCATAAGTTTTTTTATCCTCTAAAACTTATCATCAGTCTAACAATAGACAACTTTAGAACAGAGGGAGTAGGAGGAAAGAATTAATAATTCCCTTCTGCCTTCTGTCTGCTGCCCTCTGCCTTTCCTGATAAATTATCAATTATTTCTCCCTATTGCCTGTTGCCTGTTGCCTGTTGCCTATTGCCTCTCTCCTAATTAACATCAAAAACATGATAACCCCATGCAGGTAAATCCAAATATAAGCCTCGTGAAACCAAATTATCTCCCAAACGGTCGTAACTAATATCACTCATTAAATCTTGTAGTCGATATGTTTCACCCCTGAGACTCTCAAATGGCAACTGAACATAACATTGCCCTCGATCAGAAGCATAGTTAACAATTATCAACAACAGTCGCTCATCTTTTCCTTCCCAACTGAAAGCAATAAAATTATTCCATGTAGAATTTCCTTTCCATGCAGTAACACATTCAAGTAATTGCCAATTTCCCTCATGGAAAATATCCAGAGCTAAAGAATCTAATAATTGATGGTAAAATCTCTCTATGTGTGGAACAGTAGCTTCTTCAGGAGCATAACATAAGTGCATCGAAATTTTTTTAGACCAACCTTGTAACTGACCTTGATGGAAAAAATGTAAACCAGGGGTAAAATAAGCCAAAATGGCAGCAGCTTCATGAACTCTTAGTGGAAAATCTGCATTTGCCCTGGGTTCATCGTGATTTTCCATAAACCGTGCTAACTTACTTTGAAAATCAAGACCAGCATAAAGATTTTCTCTGACTGGAACTGCCTGCTGTTGATGGAGGCGATCGTATAAGCGTTTGTCATAAGTGTAATTAAATCCTCGCTGTTGCAATTCCCACTCCAAATCCCAATATACTTCTGCCATAAAGATCAAATCTGGATGTTGCTGTTTAATTTGGGAAATTGCATTAGGCCAAAACGGTTGCACTGGAATACCCCAAGTCTGCTCAAAAATATCTGGCAATATTAGCATTGCCATATCGCAACGAACACCATCGCACAAATGAGCAATATTGAATAATTCTGCTAACATCCCCTCCTGTAATTTGGGGTTGCCGTAGTTCAGTTGCAAAGTATCAGACCAACCTGGAAAATAGGGGTCTCTTCCATGAGCAAATATTTGGCTACCTGTTGGCAATTCTATTCGTATATAGTTCTGGGGTTCTCGTTCAAGATCGGCCTGAGTTCCGTGAACATAAAAGTCAGGATTTGTTTGTACCCAAGGATGGTCGGGGGCGGTATGGTTGGGAACAAAATCAAGCATGAGTTTTAGCCCCCTTTGATGGAGGCGATCGCGCAGTCGTAACATAGCTGCATTGTCACCAAGATTTTCATGGATGTGATAACCTGTTACCGCAAAACAAGACCCGCAAATATAATCTTCTTGGAACTCATCATCAAAAAGTTCTATAGCTTCCTTTCGCACATCAGGATTTGCACGAGAGATATCTCGCGCCATTATTCCTGTTTGCCAAACTCCTAAAAAGTATACCCAGTCAAATCCCCAGTGTACTATTTGGTCTAATTCTGGATCGGGAATATCATCTAAGGTGGCGCGACGACCAAACTTTTGGGACAATCTATTGAGCCAAACACGGGTGTTTATTTGATATAGGGAAGGATTAATCATATATTTCATATTTGAGAGTTTCAAACTATCCATAACATCATAGAACAAATCCCTTACTGGCAAAGCGATCGCTTGTTTTTCATCATCTTTGTCTAGAAGGTTATTGATGCTGTATCTAATATCAACAGGACTTACGCAAATTGACTGTTAAACCACCATCTGTAGAGGCGAATTGGCTAACGCCAAGCTCCGCTAACGCCCTCCCCATAAGTAGAGTTTCAGCGTAAGTCCCGATCAATTTAGTATTGTTTTAATACAAGGTTCCCATATCAGATCTCCAGTCAACCGTTTGTCACTCACCTTAAAGGAAGGTGTAGTTAATAATAAATAATTTTCTGTAAATTCAAAGAAACGTTCTTGGTTTGTACCAACCCAATTAGGAAATAAAGAGGCTTTAACATGATGAATTACTTTTTTATCCTTAATTTCATAGCTACCACAATAGGAGATATATGTTTCCATAGCGTTAGCTTTCTCCTGTGTACTTCCTCCCAAAAAATCTGCAGAGGAAAACTTGGGACGCCTTGCAGCCATAATTACCGTTGACATATATCCATCTTCTGTATACATTAGATATCCGATTGTATCTTTACCGTATGGGTAGCTTACTTTACCATTTACATCTTTGAGTTCAAAAGATACCAGTCGCCAAGTTCCAACAAATCGGTTTTGTACCATTTTAGTTCCTGATTTTGTTTTCCAGAAATTAATATATAGTAGAGGATTAGATTGTTGACTGCTTAACTTTCTAACTTGTCTAATTTTGACAAAAGAATAAGGTCTCGCCTTGGAAAATCAATGTCTAATTCAGCAGCGCCACTTATTTATTTTTTGGTCTGCGTTCATCCAACTTCCGATATACATCTCGCAACTCAACATTATGTTGGGCAAGAGCAACTAAAGTATGGTAAAACAAATCTGCCACCTCCGAAGCGATCGCCTCTTTCTCATCATCCTTACACGCCATGACTACCTCCGCTGACTCTTCCCCAATTTTCTTGAGAATCTTATTATCTCCCCCGGCAAATAATTTACAAGTATAAGAACCCTCCTGGGGATGGTCGCGGCGATCGCAAATCACATCAAAAAGCTGAGATAAAATATCCGCAGGTGGCTTGACAACTTCTCCATCCACCTGATGAAAACAACTCCTCTCTCCCCTATGGCAGGCAATATCTCCGACCTGTTCCACTCCTAGTAACAAAGTATCGCTGTCACAGTCGTAGCGTATCCACTGAATATTCTGAAAATGACCAGAAGTTGCCCCTTTATGCCAAAACTGCTGACGAGAACGACTCCAAAACCAAGTTTGCCCTGTTTCTAGAGTTTTTTGCAATGCTCCCTGATTCATCCAGGCCATCATTAACACTGTACCATCTAAATAATCTTGAATAATAGCAGGCACAAGTCCTTGTTCATTGTAACGAACCTGCTCCACTGGAATCGATTGACTTAAAGCTACTGGTTCGGAGGTAGACATAATTTGCCAAAAAAATCTATTTGTATACTCGAAGTCTAGGATATCTTCTGAGTATTTTCTGAATATTTAATTTTAAGTTTTAATTTATTTTTTTATCGCCTATATCATACCATCAATAAATTGTCAAAAAAAGCTTCATAATTCTCCAAGATTAACTATAAATATGCCCCTAGGGCAATGATACAATTACCTAAATATACATAAGGTTTATTTTAATTTGGTGATAACATAAAATCCCCCGTAGGGATTGAAACAAACACAAATGAAGGAGATTAACTTGGTAGTTACTACACTCAACACAACTAAATCTGAAGAAATTTTTGCAGCAGCCCAAAAACTCATGCCTGGGGGAGTAAGTTCCCCAGTCAGAGCATTTAAGTCTGTTGGTGGCCAACCAATTGTATTCGATCAAGTCAAGGGAGCATATATCTGGGATGTTGATGGCAATCAATATATTGACTATGTTGGTACTTGGGGACCTGCTATCTGTGGTCATGCTCACCCAGATGTATTAAATTCCCTCAAAGAAGTTCTGGAAAAAGGCACCAGCTTTGGCGCACCCTGTGCTTTAGAAAATATCTTGGCTGAAATGGTTATTGATGCTGTACCTAGCATCGAAATGGTCCGCTTTGTCAATTCTGGTACAGAAGCTTGTATGGCCGTACTGCGTTTAATGAGAGCTTTTACAGGTAGAGACAAAGTCATAAAATTTGAAGGTTGTTATCATGGCCACGCTGATATGTTCCTCGTTAAAGCTGGTTCTGGTGTGGCAACTCTGGGTCTGCCAGACTCTCCTGGAGTCCCTAAGTCTGTTACTAGCAATACCCTAACTGCTCCCTACAACGACTTAGAAGCAGTTAAGCAACTTTTTGCCGACAACCCTGACCAAATTTCTGGTGTTATCCTCGAACCAGTAGTTGGTAACTCTGGATTTATTACCCCAGATGCAGGTTTCTTGGAAGGGTTACGGATGATTACTCAAGACAATGATGCTTTACTGGTGTTTGACGAAGTTATGACTGGCTTTCGTATTGCTTATGGTGGTGCTCAGGAAAAATTTCAGGTTACTCCAGACCTAACAACTTTAGGCAAAATTATTGGTGGTGGTTTGCCTGTAGGAGCTTATGGTGGTCGCGAGGATATTATGTCAATGGTAGCCCCAGCAGGCCCAATGTATCAAGCAGGTACTCTGTCTGGTAATCCTCTAGCTATGACTGCTGGTATTAAGACTCTGAAGTTACTAAAGGAACCAGGTACCTATGAACAGTTAGATAAAATTACTAAAAGACTTGCTGATGGCTTATTAGCGGTTGGAAAAGAAACTGGTAACCCTATTTGTGGTGGGCATATTAGTGCAATGTTTGGTATCTTTTTCAATAAAGGCCCAGTTCACGATTATGAAAATGCCAAAAAGTCTGATTTGAGTAAGTTTAGCAAGTTCCATCGTGGAATGTTGGAGCGAGGAATTTATCTAGCACCTTCTCAATTTGAAGCAGGTTTTACTTCTTTAGCTCACACAGAGGAAGATATTGACAAAACTTTAGCTGCAGCAAAAGAAGTTATGTCTAGTCTTTGACATACTTCCGACGTTGCGCTTGAGCGACAACGCGGGGTTCTTCAACCCGCAAAGGAGTTGCAGTTTATACAGACAGAGGTGATGTTCTCCCCCTGTCTCCCTCAGTATAGGATGTTCTGGCTCTCCCATACGGCGCTGAATCGAATATTACAGCGCGGGACTTCCCGCGAGGAAAGTATAGCGCTACGCGCAAGTTAGAAGTCAAAAGTCAAAATTAAAAAGTCAAAATTAAAAAGTAATCTATGACGCTAGTTTTTCCTAGGCCAATGCTTCCCTACGGGATGCTACGCAAACGCAAATAGGGTTTAGTAGTGTCCTAACCTAAATCCGTAGTGCCATAAAAGTTTTCAAATGGGTAATTGATGACTTTATAAGTTGATCATTACCCATTAGACATCTCCACCAAAAGAGGGAGTAGGCAGTAGGGGGAAAGAATTGATATATATAGTGTGATAATTGATTTGATTTTTTATTATCGGAGATGTCTATTACTGATAGATTATTTTTTGGGAGATGAAGGCTCGAATAGTTGGCATAAAAGTCATAGAAAATGAAGAGAGTTATGCTAGTAAAACATCTACAATTGGCTTGGAAAAGTCTTGTCAGAATGATACTTATTTAGGTAACGATTTTCTACAGTCTTTTAAACTACTTCTTATATTTAATATTATGTCCGGATAATTAGTGACAAAAAAAACTTTCTCCTTTTCCTCCTCTGTTTTCTTACTTTTTCCTTCTTTCTTCCCTCCTGACTCCTGACTCCTGACTCCTGACTCCTCCGTCATTTATTTATAACTATTCAACCGGACATGATATAACAAATGCTTCATAGAATTTGGCAATGGCTAAAAAATTTATGGACAAAACTTTTGGGGTTATTTTCTCAGTCTCATCTAGATGTATCTGAGAACACTCAACCAACTTCTGAGTCTTTGCCCCCACTGACAGATACAGATTACGATTTTTTGTTTGGTCAACTATTGGAGGGTGTTGCCCAGGGTTGGCAGTCTGAGCGCGTGCAGAAATTTTTTGATGAATTAGGAGAAAGGGGCAAACCTGAACTTTGGCAGGAATGGTTGCAACGGTTTGGAGAAAGGTTATTAGTCTCCCCTAAACCTAATGATGAGTTAGCTCAGAGAATGTTAGGGTTTGCTGAATTGACGCGATCGCTACCTTCTCTACAATCTTTGGGAGCAATGGGTCACAACATTGGTACTCAACTTTTAAGTAGGGATGATAGTGGGGCGATCTGGGAATATGATGGACTTGATGTTGGTGTTTCTCCACCTCTACAAACATTTGTGAGTGAAGAAAAAGATGATGATGCCATGTCAGAATTAGTAGTTAAACTTCAGGAAAACCCTAATTTATTAGCAACAGTTGCCCAACAGTTAGGGGTACAAACGAGTGACCCTAGAGTAGTTATTCAGGCAATGGTTAGTCAGCTTGGGGTAGGAGTGGAAAATCAAGCACAGTCTGCTGAGAGTAATGCTGAAATATGGGCGAAGTTGGGTTTAGAGCAAGCTAAAGCAGGAGATTTACTTGGAGCAGTTGATAGTTGGGAAAGCGCTCTGACTCTAAAGCCAGATTACCATCAAGTTTGGTACAATCGTGGGAAAGCTTTAGTACAACTAGAAAGGTGGGAAGAAGCGATCGCTAGCCATGATAAAGCAATAGAAATTAAGTCTGATGATTATTTGGCTTGGAATAACCGTGCTGAAGCACTGGGAAAGTTAGGAAGGTGGCAAGAGGCGATCGCTAGTTGTGACAAGGCTCTAAAAATTAAGGTAGATTATTATTTGGCTTGGTATAATAAAGCTAGTTTTCTAGTTAACTTAGGAAGTTTAACAGAAGCTATTGGTTGTTATAACAAGGCTTTAGAAATTAAACCTAATTTTGACAATGGTTGGTATGAGCGGGGGAATGTTTTGAGAGATTTAGGTTTAATGGAAGAAGCTAATAAAAGTTGGGAGCGCGCTAGGGAAATAAAGTCTAATTGACTACTTTAGAGACTAAAGTCATAGAAATTCTGAGCTAATAGACATCTGGTAAAAATCAAAAATCAAATCAATTATCGTACAGAAATTATCAATTATATCAAATCCGTTTAATTCGGTATAAAAAAATGTTCCATCTTCAACCATTACCAAATATTTCCCCATCTCCCCATCTCCCCATCTCCCCATCTCCCCATCTAATTACACCGATGCTACCGGATTTGATATTATTTCCCCCTCCATACCTATTCCCTATTCCCTCTTTTCTGGAGATGTCTAATAGACATCTGGTGAAAAAGATATAGACTTTTTGCGCATAGTAGGCAACAGGCAACAGGGAAGATATTTTTAGGAAAAAGGTACGAAAAATGATTTAGGGAAGTGAATTTTACAACTCTAGCTTATATTAAACAAAGGGCAAGTTTATTTTCTGGAGATATCTAATAGTCTTAAATAGGATAAATCTTTATTTTTTTATTTCTTTTAAAATAGTTAGGGAAAAGATAACTAGATAGAAATATGACTATGACACAACTGCTAGGTCCAAAAGCTCCAGCTTTGATTCAACTCCTCCAGTGGGTAGCCAAACCCTTGACATTTATGGAAAAATGTGCAGAGGAATATGGAGACGCATTTCAAGTAAAATTGAATTATCCAATGGTATTTATCAGTCATCCGAAGGCCATTGAAGAGATTCTCAAGACTAATCCCAAACAGTTTGATTCTGGTATGGGAAATTTGTTTTTGCTACCACTATTGGGAGATAGCTCCCTAGCTTTGCTTGATGGTACTCTCCACCAACGTCAACGTCAACTATTAATGCCACCCTTTCATGGGGAACGAATGCAAGCTTATGGTGAGTTAATTTGCGCGATCGCTGAAAAAGTAGCTAGTAAGTGGGTAGTAGGGCAGCCATTTTCTATGAGAGAATCAACTCAAGAGATATCTTTAAAGGTGATATTACAGGCGGTCTTCGGTTTAGAGGAAGGACAGAGGTATGATAAATTAGAGCAACTTTTGACTTTAGCTCTAGAATCACTAGCTTCTCCCTCGAAAGCAAGTATGCTATTTTTCAAGTTTCTCCAAGTTGATTTGGGTAAATGGAGTCCGTGGGGTAAATTTCTCAGACAACGGCAAGAAGTTGATGAGTTACTATATGCAGAAATTGCAGCACGTCGTCAACAACTAGACTCTGAACGCTCTGATATCCTAACAATGTTGCTATTAGCTAGGGATGAAGCAGGGGAACCTATGAGCGATCGTGAATTGCGGGATGAGTTAATGACACTACTATTTGCCGGACATGAAACTACTGCCACAGCATTAGCATGGGCGTTTTACTGGATTCACCTCCAACCAGAAATTTATAATAAGCTATTGTCAGAATTGGAAGACCTTGGAGATAACCCAGATCCAATGGCAGTTATCAAGCTCCCTTATCTGAATGCAGTTTGCTCTGAAACCCTGCGTATCTACCCAGTAGCAATAATTGCATTTTCACGAATAGCTAAATCACCAATCACAATTATGGGTCAAACATATCCAGAGGGTACTGCTCTATCTCCCTGTATTTATTTAACTCATCACCGGGAAGATTTGTATCCCGAACCGGAAAAATTTAAACCAGAACGATTTTTGGAAA
Source organism: Okeania sp. SIO2B9 (assembly GCF_010672505.1). Classification (NCBI taxonomy): domain Bacteria; kingdom Bacillati; phylum Cyanobacteriota; class Cyanophyceae; order Oscillatoriales; family Microcoleaceae; genus Okeania; species Okeania sp. SIO2B9. The sequence continues at coordinate 10,720 of NZ_JAAHGK010000027.1, forward strand.
GGCAATATTCTGCTTATGAATTTTTGCCTTTTGGCGGTAGTAGTCGTCGTTGTATTGGAGCAGCATTTGCTATGTTTGAAATGAAACTGGTATTAGCAACTATTCTCAAACGTTATAGTTTGGTTTTGGCGGAGAAAAAAACAGTCAAAGCAGTACGTCGCGGTGTAACTTTAGCTCCTGCTGGTGGAGTAAAAATGGTAATGACTGGGAAGTGTATGTCACAAACACAACAATCTCCCTCGGTTGCGGCTGTTTGAAGAAGGCAGAAGGCAGAAGGCAGAAGGCAGAAGGCAGAAGGCAGAAGGAAAAATTGCTTATGGATAGTCTCCAGCACGCCACTTTGCCTCCTATCACCCGAACCAATTTTAAGCAACATTCATGGGCGTTGCATAAAATGCGGGATGATTTTAATAGTTTTGTGGAATGGGCATCTTGCCCGTTCCTGATATTTTCCCCTACAGGATTTCAGTTGTGACGATGTGGTTCATGCATTTGAAAAGCACTGTACAGTAAAATTGACAAATTGAATCCACACCTACAAAAATTGGTAGTCCTGCTCCCGTAATGGTAGGTTGAGATCGGGAAAACTTAGAACGGGAGCAAGATTCTCTCACTGTCTATGCCATGACCAAAATAATTAGAACGGGAGCAAGATTCTCTCACTGTCTATACCGTGACCAAAATAATTAGGGTTTGCTGAATAAATATCAAAGCATTGACAGATAAAGGTTTTAGTATTTTTTTGTCTAAAAAAGTACCAGCTTTTCAGCTCAAAAAGCTCATGCATGCTAGTATTTTGGGACGATTATGGCAGAAAAATCACTCTTACAATTTTTCCGACTACCTCCTAATTAATTCCTATTTCTCCTGTCTCCTGTCTCCTGTCTCCTGTCTCCTACCCCTACTAAAAGACTAGTGAAGCGCAAACCCTAATTAGAACGGGAGCAAGATGCTCCCACTAGCTATACCATTACAATGCACAACTACCCAAAAACTATTGCTGCACAACTAACACCGAACATTTCGCCCGGTGAATTACATAACTGCTCACACTACCTATAACCATTTCGCTGAAAACAGAATGTCCTCTGCGTCCCATAACTATTAGTTCAGCACCCCATTCCTGAGCTACCTTACAGATCTGCTTTCCAGGTACACCCTCAGTTTGAATAAATTCTGTGTTTATCCCTGCTGTTGTAGCTTCGTTAGCTCGTGACTGCAACATTTCTAGACATTTTTGGTCAAAATCTTTCCATTTTTGTTGATATTCCGCAATCAATTCTTTGTTAAATTCCCGGGAAATAGCTCCAAATTTAACGGGTATTTCTCCTTCTTCGGGAGATAAAACGTGCATTAGTTTTAAGTAGGAATTATTGAGTTTTGCTAAATTGAGAGCAGTGGCAAATACGCGATCGCTTGCTGCTGATGTGTCCATTGTTGCTAGAATTTTTTGATACATAATCTTTATGATGAAAATTTAATTATTTTGTCTGATATAGGAGAAGGAAGAAAAAAGAAGGAAAAAGCTTGCTTTGTCTGAGTTATGAGCTTTTGATATGTCCTAACCTTTCCTTAGACTGCTATAGTAATTATTGTATCTGAATTATCAGAAAAAGAATATATATTTTAATGTTGATTTCACTATAGTCAATCTCAGACTAATTATTCCTAGTGAAAATGGAAATTATGATTTTGAGTAGCTTTCTTGATAGAGTTAGCTCTTACCAGAATATCCATAAGCAATTATTAATATAGCCTTTTTATCTGGGAGGTGGAAAACAAGTGGTATGAAAAAGATATGGAGGTATGGAGAGAATAGTAAAGGGGGAAAGCAGCATTAAATAGTGGCAAACACAAAGGGATAAAGTAATTGATTGCCGTGCTTTTTTTCTGAGAAAAAACCTCAATTTAGATTGACATCTAAAATAAAAACACTATAGATATAAATGAATACTAATGAATAATTGCTCATTACTAATAGATATCTCCAATAATAAAAAATAAAATCAATTATTGCAGTCTTATTCATCAATTCTTTCCCCGGTAGTCCTGCATAGTAATAGTGAAGATACATATTTTTTAATTTCTGACCACACTCCGCACACTCCGCACACTCTGCACACTCTCTCATTACTATGCACCACCACCCTTTCCCTCTACTCCCTACGGACGTTGCATGCAACGTCCCTACTTTTGGAGGAGATGCCTAATAGACATCTGGTAAAAATCAAAAATCAAATCAATTATTATCCATAAATTATCAATTATTCCCCTCCTGGGAGGGGTTAGGGGTGGGTTCCCTGTTCCCTGTTCCCTGTTCCCTGTTCCCTACTTTTGGAGGAGATGCCTAATAAAAAAAGCTAATCCTGTACAATATGAACAGAACAATGAGCACGATGAATAACATAATTACTGACACTACCCAATAGCAGTTCACTAAAAACGGAATGCCCACGGCGTCCCATAACGATTAAATCAGCATTACACTTTTGAGCTAATTTACATATTTCCCGACCAGGGTTGCCTCTGATTTGGGTAAATTCTGTATTGAACCCAAGTTCTTTTGCTTTATCTGCTTTTGATTTCAACATTTGTAAACATTGTTTCTCAAATTTTTCCCAAAGTTGATGATACTCTTTCATCATCTCTGGGTTAGTGCCAATGTCAGTACCAATCATTGGCCAATAATTTATCGGACTTTCTTCTGCCTCCTCCGAGAGAATATGAACCAACATCAGACTAGGGTTACTGATTTTTGCTAACTTTAGGGCTATATCAAACACGCGATCGCCCATAGCAGATGTATCGATGGCAACTAAAATTTTTTCATACATAATTAATACTTCCAATGGTTTTGTTAAATATCTATTTACATTGTATAAAATTACCAAGGTTATCTAATAGTTAAATAAGTCAAGAATTATGAATCTTAATATATTACCAGGTAATAGTTTTCCCATTGGCGCAACACTCTTAAAAGACCCCAAAGGAGTAAATTTTTCCATTTACTCTAAAAATGCTACAGCAATAGAATTATTACTATTTGATGAACCTGACGCAGCTCAACCAGAGCAAGTAATTTTACTCGACCCTAAACAACATAAAACCCATCATTACTGGCACATATTTATTTATGGTCTTAAGGCAGGACAAATATATGCTTACCGAGTTTATGGACCACTTGAGCCAGAAAAAGGTCATCGATTTGATGGTACAAAGGTATTACTAGACCCTTACGCTAGGGTAGTAGTGGGACAAGAAAAATATAGTCGTGAAGCTGCTACTGGTTATGGTGATAATTGTGCCTATGCTCTCAAAGGGGTAGTAGTTGACCCAACTACTTATGACTGGGAAGACGATATACCTCTAAACATACCTTACGCTCATACAGTTATCTATGAAATGCACGTTGGTGGATTTACTCGTAATCCTAATTCTGGCGTTTCCCCAGAAAAGCGGGGTACTTTTGCCGGACTAATTGAAAAAATTCCCTACCTGAAAGAATTGGGAATTACTGCTGTAGAATTATTACCCGTACAACAATTTGATGAACAAGATGTGCGCGAACCTCTAATCAATTATTGGGGTTATAGCCCGATCGCATTTTTTACTCCTCACCACAATTATAGTTCTCGCAAAGATATTTTCGGACCGATGGATGAATTCCGAGATATGGTAAAAGCTTTGCACAAAGCTGGAATAGAAGTAATTTTGGATGTGGTTTTTAATCATACTGCAGAGGGTAATGAAAACGGACCGACAGTTTCTTTTCGGGGACTGGAAAATTCTACTTATTACATTCTGGAGACAGACGACTCCACTTATTACAGTAACTATAGTGGTTGTGGCAATACTTTCAATACAAATAATCCTTTTGTACATCGCTTAATTGTTGACTGTCTTTGTTACTGGGTTAGAGAAATGCACGTTGATGGGTTCCGGTTTGATTTGGCATCTGTTATGTCTCGGAGTATGACTGGCGATCCGTTGGAAGATCCACCTGTGTTATGGGCAATTGAATCCGATCCTGTTCTGGCAGGGGCAAAAATTATTGCAGAAGCTTGGGATGCTGCGGGATTATATCAAGTTGGTTCATTTATTGGCGATCGCTTTGCTGAATGGAACGGACATTATCGTGATGATGTTCGTCAGTTTGTCAAAAGTGACCCCAAGATAGTTGATAAGTTAGCGGCTAGAATTATGGGTAGTCCTGATATTTATCCTCAACCAGACCGCGAACCCAATCATAGTATTAATTTTATTACTTGCCATGATGGTTTTACTATGAATGATTTAGTTTCTTATAATGAAAAACATAATGAAGCTAATTGTGAAGATAATCGCGATGGTGCTAATGATAATTATAGCTGGAATTGTGGGGTTGAAGGATTAACTAATAAGCAGGAAATTGAAAGATTACGACTGCGACAAATTAAGAATTTGTTCGCCATATTATTTTTCTCCCAAGGCACGCCAATGATTTTAATGGGAGATGAAGTAAGGCGAACTCAACTTGGTAATAATAATGGTTATTGTCAGAATAATGAACTAAGTTGGTTTGATTGGGAGCAAATTGACAAACAAAGGGATTTACTGCGATTTGTTAAAGGGATTATTCATTTTACCCAAGAGTTAGAAATGATGCGGGTAGATAAGGTTTTAGCTACAGTTGGTTCGGGTTCTCCAGAATCATCTTTACCTAGAGAGAAAAAGGAAGTTGACTCGAATAAAGTACCTAATATTAGTTGGCATGGAGTACGTTTAGGTAAACCTGATTGGCATCTAGATTCTCGGACTTTAGCTTTTAGTTTGAAGCATCCAAAAAGTGGTGAATATTTTCATATTATTTTGAATGCTTATTGGAAACCTTTAATGTTTGAGTTACCACGTTTAAAAAAAGGGGAAAGTTGGTATTTAATTATTAATACTGCTTTTCCTTCTCCTAAAGATTTTAATGATTTAGATACAGCTACAAAAGTTATTGGTGTTAGGTATCGGGTCGAGCCGCGGTCTGCTATTGTTTTAATGGCAAAACTCAATTAATATGGAGACTTTACCTCAGCAATTATCAAGAAATGACTGAAAAGCTTCAATTCTCTCCATTGCCTAATCTAATTTATGGATGTATCTTAATTATAGGATTAATTGTATAGTCTTAGTGGTAAACATAGTTAATTTTTTCATTTCCTAATGAACATAGGCATTTTATACACTGGGGGAACTATTGGTTCTGTGCAGGGAATTGATGGACTGTATCCGCTAGATACCTCTGGTTTCCAACAGGCTTTTGATGAGAATATTTTGCCGATTCTTAAAAGTCAATATCAAGATTGAATGAAGAAGTAGAATCTTTTGAAGATTTAAACGGCACAAGCTCAAAATTATTTATTGAAACTAAATTTTGCTACCCCAGGGGAGAAAGTTTTGATGGTGGGTGGTATTCCTACCAAGCATACACGAGGTACAAATTTCTTAAAGATTCAGACAATAAGTTAAATCGGCGTTGCTGAATAAATGTATGATTTCACAGGAGTCAGGAGTCAGGAGTCAGGAGTTAGAAGTTATATCATGTCCGGTAGCATTGGTGTGATTTGGACCCACCCCTAACCCCTCCCAGGAGGGGAATGTGGGGAGATAGAGAAATATTTGGCAATGGCGCTCAGAGTAACTATTTTTACTCCTGATATCATGTCTGTTTAATTACAGCGGTTTTCATTTCGGTAGACCACAGTAGAGACGTTCCATGGAACATCCCTACAAGGCGCGTGATTATGACGATGTGGTTCATCAATATGAAAAGCGTTGTAGGACTTGCCGATCAACTATAAAAGCATTGACATATAAAGGTTTCAGTCTTATTTGGTTGAAAAAAAGTACCAGCTTTTCGGTCAAGAAAGCTTATGGGTATTAGCATTTTGTGCAGACAAGCACAGAAAAATTAAGGGACAATTCTTCCAACTACATCCTGTGTAATTCGCATTTCTCCTGACTCCTGACTCCTGACTCCTAATATTATTCAACCAGCCGTTGAAACAGGCTGGCTAATTTCCTCCTGTCCGTTTTTAAACTTATCCAAACAGTTGTGTTTGTCCTTGAATTTCCTCAGGTCCCCGATGAATTGTTCGACTACCTTTAGGAATATAAATCCAGCCAAACTCTTGCAGACGGTAAGTTAAATTAGAAATGCTGACGCCTAACTCATCTTTGATTTTATAAAGATTTGACCACTTAGTTAAATCTTTGCCTTGTCTTTTTTC
>NZ_JAAHGK010000270.1:0-6901 GCF_010672505.1 Okeania sp. SIO2B9
ATCCGGAAATTGGCAAGAAGCAATAGACCCATATCGTCGCGCCATAGAATTAAAAGCAGACCTACCAGAAGCTTATCAAAAATTAGGAGATGCCCTGAAAAAACGGGCTCAATTAGATTTAGATGAAGCCATAAGATGGTACGAAAAAGCCATAGAAAATAACCCAGAAAATGAACAGCTTTATCATAAAGCATTAGAAATCAAACCAGAAGACCACAAACTTTATTTACAACTAGGCAATACATTAGTAAAAAAAGGGAAAACTCATGGAGCGATCGCCTTTTATCAGTTAGGTTTACAAATTAATCCAGATGACCCTGAAATTCAAGCTCAGTTAGAAAATATATTACCTAAGAAAAAAGTTTTAAGGGAACAGGAAATAGGAAACAAGCAACAGGAAAATGTCGCTCTTTTGAAAAGGGAAAAGGAAATAGTAAGTAATGAACAAGCAAGTGTTATTTTTCCCTCAAATTCTCCTGTAGTTGAAAGAGAAGATATCTATCAATTATGGCTCAAAGCCAACTTACCTAGTTCAGAAAAACTAAAGAAGATGTCGGAAAATTTAGACACCTTTCGATATCAACCATTAATTAGTATTATCTTGCCAGAAAAAACAACATATCCAGAGTGCCAAGAGACAATTGAATCAGTTATAAATCAAGTTTATCCAAACTGGGAAATCTGTTATATTGCCGATAAACTTCCACAAAATCTAGAAACAGATAACAGAGTCAAATTAGTCTTAAAAGATGAAAGTGGAGATATTGCCACAAACTTAAATACGGCCTTAGCATTAACAACAGGAGATTTTGTTACCCTGTTAAATTCTGATGATATTTTAACCCCAGACGCCCTCTATGAAATGGCGCTATTTCTGAATAAACATCCAGAAGCAGATATGGTTTATTCAGACGAAGATAAATTAACAAAAGAAGGGAAATTAACTCAACCATACTTTAAACCAGATTGGTGTCCAGACTCATTTTTATCTCGAATGTACACTGGTCATCTATGTATATATCGCCGAGAATTACTAGAAAAATTGAACGGTTTTCGAGCAGGATATGAAAATAATTATGAATATGATTTAATTCTGCGCTTAAGCGAAAAAAGTCAAAAAATATTCCACATTCCCAAAATACTTTATCACAACAGAATTTCCGAAAATGGAGTAGCAATAAATCAGATAATTTCAGTAGAAACAGCCAAAAAAGCATTAACAGAAGCATTAGAAAGACGAGGAGAAAAAGGAACAATTTATAATCTGCCTCAACATCCTGGTTTCTATCAAATTCGTTATCAAATTCCAGAGAAAAAGCTAGTCAGTATTATCATTCCCACCAGAAACTTAGGAGACATTTTAGATAGATGCCTAGAGTCAATCTTTAGCAAAACAACTTACCCAAATTACGAAGTAATCTTGATTGATAATGGCAGCAACGAACCAGAAACAAAAGCTATTATCGAAGCGTGGAAAAATCAAGAACCACAACGTTTCAAATGTTATAAACATGATATTCCTTTTAATTTTTCAAAGCTCAATAATTTCGCCACAGAAAAAGCAGAAGGTGATTATTTACTATTCTTAAATAATGACACAGAAGTAAAAACTCCTGACTGGTTAGAAGCAATGGTCGAACAAGCACAAAGAAAAAAAATAGGAGCAGTCGGTACTTTATTATTATACCCAGACAATACAATTCAACACGCCGGAGTAGTATTAGGAATGCGGAGCGTAGCAGACCATAGTCATCGAGGTTTTTCTCCTACTGATAGTGGATACAATGGTCAAATTATTTGTGTGAATAATTATTCTGCCGTAACTGCCGCTTGTTTAATGTGTCGGCGAGAAGTATTTGAAGAAATGGGTGGGTTTGATGAAGAATTAGCTGTAGCATTTAACGACGTAGATTTATGTTTGAAAATGATAGATAAAGGTTATCGAAATATTTATGTACCTCACGCTGTTTTGTATCACCATGAATCGAAAAGTCGGGGAGTAGAAAATACAGGAGAAAAACAATTACGTTTCCAACAAGAAATTCAAAAGATGAAGCAAAGATGGAAACATTTAATAGATAAAGACCCTTGTTATAACCCTCATCTAACTCGACAACAAGAAGACTTCAGTCTAAGGATTAAAACAAATGTCGAAGTTAGTGTTTCTTTATATGAAAAAGATCCAGAAATAGTAGAATGTTCTATAGATGTACCAAAACCAGGAGTAGAAAAAGATATTAGTTCCATTTGTATTGGAGGATGGGTAGTAGGAAAAACATCTCCTCCAGTTACAGTAGAATTAATTGTAGCGGGCAAAATAATCAAAGAAATTCCTGCTAATTTACATCGTCCAGACGTAGGAGAAATTCATCCAGAAATTCCAGAGGCTAAATATTGTGGTTTTTGGGGAGAATTAGAAGTACTTGAATTTGCGCCAGAGATGAAAATCTCCTTAGAAGTTATTCTCCAAGATGGTTCTCATGTGCGACTGGGAATGGTGAATTTGAAATGTCCTAGTTTGATTTAAAAGGAAGAAGGAAGAGGGAAGAAGGAAAAATAATCAAGATATTTGTCTCAAATCAATGAGTATTTCCTATTCCCTCTTTTAAGAAAAATTCTTCATCCATAAATTATCAATTAATTCTCCCTATTCCCTGATTTGGTGGAGATGTCTAATTTAAAACGGTAATTTTAACTGAATTGGAAAATTATTATCCTCACTTTTGCTATCAACTTTCCCTCTGTAGTTTTGATGATTATCCCTACTAGAGAACTGCCAAGGAATAGGATTAATTTCTGCACCTGTTAAAACTTTAATGATGTAGCAACCAAATGCTTTTGCTAGAAGTGGTGGTACAGCATTACAAATTTGTGTATAGTTTTCAATTGTTGTACCCTTAAAAATAAAGTAATCAGGAAAAGATTGAATACGAGCGCATTCTCTAGGAGATAAAAATCTATTTTCTTCAGGATGAATAGAAGTCATTCCTCTTGTCCAATAAACAGTATAAGAAGGTATATGCTTTTTTGCCCTTCTATATCCTCCACAATAAGTTACTTTATTCTCTTCATACTTATCTATAAATACTTTCATTCCTTCTCCCATAGGAACAGAACTAATTTTTTCTAAAACTCTTTGACTATGATTTTGAGTTGTGTGGTTTTCTACATTTTTACTCCCTTCTCTCGACCAAACTTGATATGCAAATTCAGCCAATTTATCATAATCAAAAATCCCTACTTTTTCCCCAATTCCTACTTGAGGTAGATCGGATATTGCTTGCCAAATAGTAATTGCTTTTTCTGTACCTAAAACCTCTCCAAATTCTGAATGAGTTGCCTGTGGTTTTTCCGGAATTTACTATCTAACCTTAGAAGTATAAAAAAGAAATAAGTCACTGAATTTCAGGATAATTTTTCCTATGACTATTAAAACAAACCTAAATAAAATTATTAGCCTTAGTTTAGTTGCTTTAACTGCTACTTCTTTGTCATTTGCAACTATAATTCCCACGAAAGTTGCTTTTGCAGAACCAATACGGCAAAAAAGTGTAAGTCCAGATGTAATCAACGAAGGGATGAATGGAGTGTGGAATTTGCAATGGAAAGTAAATGGATGGTTACACAGGGGACGTTTAAGAATGGATGGAAATTTTGGAACTATGATTGTCAATGTCACTGGGCCAAATGGTAGAAAAGTTTATGCCGAACAACAAATGAATATGGTTCCAGATGCTAATGGTTATACTCTTCAGGGTAGTAGACCTACTTATCCTGGTAGTAATGCGATCAACCGTGCTTATCAACCTGATACTTTTTATGTTGAGTCAGGTCGTCGTGGTAATTGGCAAATGAGGAATTGTTCTGATTATTCTGGTTGTATTCCAGTGAGAATGACAAGAATTGATAGATAAATTAAGTCTAGCTATTTTAGGGGTAGGTTGAGTGAATATAATTTTCTGATTTTTCCAGAATTTACCTAAAAAAAACCTACCCATCATATGTGATATTAAATTTGTCTAATTACCAATTAGATCATGTCCGGATAATAGCGTGATCAAAAACTTTCTTCTCCTCTCCCTTTTTCTTCCCTCCTGACTCCTGATCTAAAATCCGGTTATACATTGATCGCACTTTCTACTTCCATTCAATGCAGACATAAAATGCCGGAATTTCCCCAGATAATTCGCACTTTTATCCTTTCTTTCTCCTGACCCCTAACTCCTGACACCTCCCTCGTTATTTATAACTATTCAACCTGACATAATATTACTCATTAATTGAGCCATCAGGCATAATTGTTCCTCTCAGAATTACTCCATTTAAATCTACATCAGTAATAATTGCACCTTCCAAATTAGCATTACTTAAATTAGTTTCTTGTTTATAACCCCGGAAAGAGAAACTATGAAAATCTGTTCCACTCAAATTAGTATCAGCAAGATTGGCATATTCTAAGTTAGTACCACGGAGAATAGCATTGCTTAAATTAGCTCCTTCTAGACTTGCTCCCCACAGTCTTGCTTCTGATAAATTAGCATTCACTAAATTAGCATTACTTAAATTTGCTAAAGTTAGATCAACTTCCAACAAACGAGTGTTACTTAAGTTTGAATTTGTTAAATTAGCTCTATTAATATCTGCTCTATTTGACATCCTCCCGACGCTGCACTTGCGTGACAGCGCGGGATTCCCTAACATCACTGATAGGGGCTTTCTGCTTCATAGCACCTGCCTCCGAGGCCGAACCTCTTTTCGGTCTTACGGTCGCTCCACAGACTGACACTGCTAGTCCAGCAGCCTTATTTTATTGAGTATAGCATACTATTGTAAGAACCGCAAGATTGATTGGTTTTCATCCCGACGCTCTCCCGTAGGGAGAGCGCGGGTCTTCAACCAACGTTGAGATAAATTAGCTCCTGTTAAATTAGCTCCTGTTAAATTAGCTCCCGAAAAGTCAGCACCATTCAAATCTGCACCCTGAAAATTTACACCAGTTAAATTAGCACCCGAAAGATTTGCATTGTTTAAATTAGTTTCATGTAAATCTATCTCACTTAAATCGCACTGTTTCCATAAAAATGATACGCACCAATTATCTTGTAGTAGATGATTAATATCTTCAGAATTAGCTGCTATAACTGGTGCGGATAAACTAAAATAAATTAAAGAAATGACTAAGGTAATAGCGGCTAAAAATTTCATCATATCTCGTTATTTTGATTGAACTTAAATTACATTTTTTTGAACCTCTGAAAGTAGAAAATACCAGAACAGGAAAAAATTATCAATTTGTTCGATCAACTATACTTGGTATGTATAGGAGACAATAGGGAACAGTGGTGCAACCCAGCGTCGGCGGCAAACGCACCTGGTAGCGCACTAGGCGTGATGGAATATTGGAAAAGCATTTTCCTGGGTAAGGTTCATCATCAGTCTATGTCCTAATCAACTTGTTCCTTGCTATAGTGCCATTACTGTATTTGACTTATGAAACAGCTCAAACAACAGAATATAAATAATCAAACTTCTTCCTTCTACTATAAAAAAGAAACTTTATTCAAAATCAATACAATATAAAATTCGCTAGTACAACTTTAAAACATAATCATAATATGTAAAAATTGTCTAGCGAACTAAATAACTCTTTTAATTTTACCATTCCTTAACCAAGACGGAGAGCATAATCATCAGCACTTACTGCAACAATGTTATTTTCAACTTCTTCTATGGAAGTATCTGAAACTACTCCTAATATAAATCCACTGTCAGACAGTCTAATTACTGTGTCATCATCGAATAATTCATAAGTTAATCCTTCAGAAGGAATGAAATTAGCAATCACGACAATTTGATCGTTATCTGCGACATTAAAATCAGTAATCAAGTCAGCTTGGTCTATTTCATCTATACCATCAACAATATCAGCTCGCAGAATAAAGCTATCTGCGCCTAAACCACCAGTCAGGATATCAGCACCATGATCCCCAATGATAATATCATCCCCTTTGCCACCTATTAATATATCATCTCCTTTTCCAGCTCTGATTAAGTCTTCACCGTCACGACCGCTAACTATATCATCACCTTCGTTTCCACTCAGGATATCTGTAGCATTACCACCAGATATTTCATCGTCACCTGCCAAACCCATAATTGCGAAAGATGAATCAGGTTCAGCATCACTTATTTCAAAAACATCAATAACATCATCACTCTCTGTTCCAATGTTAGTTGTAAAAGAAGAATCAACAACATCTATATCCAGCACGCTCTCACTGTTATCATTTTCAGCTACCTCAGTTGCTTCTTCTGAGTCTTCCTCTTCATCTTCATCAACAGCGCTAGCTATTTCATCACCCTCATCATCATCTTCACTCTCTGAATTTTCTTCTGCTTGTTCTTCTTCTCCTTCTTCTTCCCCTTCTCCTTCAACTTCTTCATCAATAGTTTGCGTAATTTGACTGGCAAGGATAGCGTCATCTAGTATAGATGTCTCAACAATATCATCCTCGGCAGAATCAGCATCGCTATCGTCATTTTCATTTTCAGTATCTTCATCAATAGAAAGAACATAAGATACCTTCACTTCATTGTCCGCATTAATCCAATCATTGAGTAAATCTGATTCAGTAGCTATCTCTGAAGTTCTACTAGATATATCTCCATCAACTACCCTAGCTACAAGAATGCGATCGCCCTCTCGAATCTCTTGCACAAAATCAAAACCTTCGCTCACTTCACCAAATACTGCATAACCCCCATCCAGTTGATCGGCAACATTATCCAAGGTAAAGTAAAATTGCGAAGAAGCTGTATCTAATGCTTGAGAGCGAGCCATAGCTATGACCCCTGCTTCATGGGATAACTCTACTGGATCGGCAACTACTTCGTTATAGAC
>NZ_JAAHGK010000271.1:0-6901 GCF_010672505.1 Okeania sp. SIO2B9
TTGACAAAATGTGGGGTTCTTCAGAAAGACTTACTTTTGACAGCAATATTGGTAGAGAATAAATTGTAGGTTGGGTTAAGCGGCAGCGCAACCCAACAAAAACCAAGATAATAAGATAACAAGCAAGTAGGTTAGGTAGAACGGAGTGAAATCCTACAAAAATCAAGATAATAAGATAACAAGTAGGTTGAGTACAAAAAAGTGAAATCCTACAAAAACACATTATGTTGGGTTTATCCTAACGGATAAGCTCCGCTAACGTTCCTCAACCCAACCTACTTCTATGGCTTAGTAATTGAATTTATTGATTCCAACATTGTTATCCAGAAAATTTACAAAATTTTATTTATTTTAATTTTAGGATTATTTTCTCACCTACAATAGCAAACAAACTGTAGTCCAACAAAAACTAATATACAGAAATTAAAAAAGTATCCTGAAGCTGCATTTCACTTCAAGAAGAATAGACTATACATCACAAGATAGTTAAATAAATGAACATAAATTTATACTAGCTTGTCGATCTAATTAACTCTGAGAAAAAAAATCATGCAAGACACTCAAAACAACGAACTATTTTCCGATATTTCCACTGAAGAATCTGCTACTATTAATGGTGGTTGTGGTTGTGATGGTTACGGTCGCGGTCGCTCTGTATATTATGGCTACGGTCGCCCTCGCTACTACAATGATGGATATGGATACAGTCGCTCTGTAAGCTATGGTTACCGTCGTAGTAGCTATGGCTATGGTTATGGTGGATATCGTGGTCGTGGCTGCTACTAAAAGCTATTTCATTAATTGATAATGGATAATTGATAATTGATAATTACCAACCAGAATTATTTAATTATTAATTATTCAGTAATGGTGAAATTATAACTTTAGATTGATATTTAATTAAATGAGGCATCCATAATTTTATGGGTGTTTTTTTCTGATTTACTCCCTAGTCAACAGAAGTAGTTATTTGGGGTGAAATAAATCATCAGTATAGTTATTTTGTAAGCATTTCCTGCGGAATGCTACGCAAACAGCTTTTTAATGAACTATGTGGTTTGATAGACTATTAAGGTTGACTAATGGACTTTTACCCATACTTTTAATTATTTGAAGTCTCTCAATTACTTTTTGCTCCCTTAAAACTAATAAAGCTGATAGCTAATAGCTGACCGCTGAATGCTTACGTTATTTTTAATTTAAAAATTCAAATTATTATGTTAGATATAGTACCAGTACCAATATTACCAAAAGCATCTAGCGATCGCGAAATAAATAATGTTAATAAATATCCGTTAATTCTACAGCAAAGTGAAGAAGATTGTGGGGCAGCTTGTTTGGCTTCTATTGCTAAATATCATGGTCGTAATTTAACAATAAATCGTATTAGAGAAACTATCGGTACTAATCAACAAGGAACTACATTATTAGGTTTAAAACAAGGTGCAGATAGTATTGGTTTTAATGCTAGGTCTGTCAAAGCAAATCCAGGAATTTTAGACCAAATTGAAAGTGCCCCTTTACCCGCAATTATTCATTGGCAAGGCTATCATTGGGTGGTTTTGTATGGCAAACAAGGAGATAAATATATTATTGCTGACCCCGCTCTTGGAGTTCGTTTTTTATCAAAAAAAGAATTAGCTGAAGCCTGGGGAGATTGGGTTTGTTTATTAGTAGAACCAGATGCAAAACGCTTCTTTTCTGAAGCTGATGAAAAAGTCAGTAATATTAGCAGATTGCTCAGACGAGTTTGGTATTATCGGCAAATTATTATTCAAGTTTTTCTGCTGAATATTGTCTTGGGTTTGCTTTCTATTGCTTCTCCTTTTTTGGTACAAATTCTGACTGATGATGTGCTAGTTAGGGGAGATTTTCAGTTACTTACCAGTGTGGTAATTGCTGTGATTGTGATGAATGTTTTTAGCAGTTGTTTGGAATTAGTTCAATCTAATATGATTGCTCATTTTGCCCAACGTTTGGAATTGGGGTTGGTGATGGAATTTGGGCGAAAAATTTTGAGTTTACCATTGAAGTATTATGAGACGAGACGCAGTGGTGAAATTGTTAGTAGGTTGACGGATATTAAAGAAATTAATCAGTTGGTTTCTCAAGTAATTGTCAGTTTGCCCAGTCAATTTTTTATTGCTTTGGTTTCTTTGACTGTGATGTGTATTTACAGTTTTTCCCTGAGTATAGTTGCTGTTTTTATGGCGGTAATTATGACTTTATCAACTATTGCTTTATTGCCGATATTGCAGCAAAAAACTAGAAGTTTATTTGCTTTGGAGGCAGAAAATCAGGGTGTCTTAGTAGAGACTTTCAAGGGAGCAATGACTCTGAAAACTACCTCCAGCTCTCCTCAATTTTGGGAGGAATTTCAAGGCAGGTTTGGTAAGTTGGCTAACTTGAGTTTTAGAACTACTCAAATTGGGATTGTGAATGATACTTTTTCAGGTTTAGTTAGTAATATTGCGAATATTTTTCTATTATGGTTTGGCAGTAATTTAGTCATCGCCGAACAATTAAGTATTGGTCAATTATTGGCTTTTATTACTATGAATCAATATGTGTCAACTTTGGTTACTACTTTGGTAGGATTGATGGATGAATTGACCAGAGTTCAGACTGCTACGAAACGACTTTCTGAAGTAATTGATTATCCACCAGAAGTAGATAAAAATCATCAAAAACCCGATGCGAAAATTAGTCCTAAAGCCGATATTATTTGTTCCAATATTAGTTTTCACTACGCTGGTAGAATTGATTTATTAGAAAATTTTTCTGTGAAATTTACTGGTGGTAAATCTATCGCTTTAATTGGTGAATCTGGTTGTGGTAAAAGTACCTTGGCAAAATTAATTGCTGGTTTGTATCCGGTGCAGTCTGGTAATATTCAGGTTGGGATTTATAATCTGCAAGATTTAGATATAGATTCTTTTAGAAAACAGGTAGTATTAGTTCCTCAAGATGCTCATTTTTGGAGTCGTTCGATTATTGAAAATTTTCAACTAGCAGTGCCTGGAGTAACTTTTGAACAAATCGTTAAAGCGTGTCAAATTTCTGGAGCAAATGAATTTATTAGTCGTTTACCTGATAAGTATCAAACAGTTTTAGGAGAATTTGGAGCAAATATTTCTGGCGGACAAAGGCAACGTTTGGCAATAGCAAGAGCTATGGTTAATGACCCTGCTGTATTAATTTTGGATGAATCAACTTCTGGTTTAGACCCTGTGAGTGAGGCGGAAGTTTTGGAGAATTTATTGTTGCATCGACGGGGTAAAACAACAATTTTTATTAGTCATAGACCAAAGGTAATTAGTCGGGCTGAATGGATTGTTTTATTGAATAATGGTAAGTTAGAGTTGCAAGGTTCTACCGCTTCTTTACGGGCAAAACATGGGAATCATTTAGATTTTTTGAATCCTTAAATTATCGAGTGGGAATAAGTTTGCTAATTCTATTTATTTGTTAAGTTTCAGTTGAGTATATCGAATTTTATTGACTATTGCGTATGGAGAAATAGTAATTTGATTCATTAACTATTAACCCCCAACAACCGATGCCTATTTATCGTACTTGTGGCAATAATTTAATTACTTTAAGTAAATTTGAGGAAGCATAAAGGGTATTTCAACAACTAAAAAAAATTATCCATAGTTACCAAAAGGTTATGAGGATTATGCCAGAGTTGCTCATAGTTGGGGAAATTGGAATTTGGCTTTGGTGCGTTGGCAAAATGCTATAGAAAAGTTTCCTGAAAATATCGTTTTCCAAGTTCAAAAAGGTAATATGTTGATAAATTTATCTCGGTTTGATGAGGCTGAGGCAGTTTTTAAAAGGTTAATAGAAAAGTTTCCAAATCAACCTCAAGGTTATGAGGGTTATGCGAGATTAACTCATAGTTTGGCAGATTGGAATTTGGCTTTGGTGCGTTGGCAAAATGCTATAGAAAAGTTTCCTGAAAATATTTGTTTTCAAGTTAAGCAAGGTAATGTGTTGATAGGAAATGCTGTCTGTTTTCAGGGATTTTTTGGTTAGTCTAATTATAAATTAACATAACTTTAAACTGCTAAAAATTTTCAGTATTTGTGCAAATTAAATATTTTAATTTTTCCAGTAAATAATCAATGATTATTATGTAGTTAAATTAATATTAAAAAATCAAAAATTCGTCTTTTGCGTAAGTCCTGTAGATAAAAATTTAGGGATGTTCCATGGAATGTCCCTATAACGGCTTGAGAAAAGGATAATATTATACGAGATTTCAAAGGATACAATTTTTCTGTGAACCAAGAATCCTAGTTTCAGGAGAATCTCTATACCTGCATACCTGAACGCCAGATATTATGTCAATGTGTGTCAACTTTTTTCCCAAGTGGTACTATTAAGAAAATATTTCAAAAAAAGACTAGCTACTTTTGGCCTCTTGATCCTCAGTTAATTTTCGGTTACGGCTCTCCTCACTAGGCACTCCTACTTTTACGACGCTAAATTAGTTACAGTAAACAAAAATTTACATTAGTTTCTATTTATGGCCTAATTGTGGTTTAAAACTAGGTAACAATTAAACTACAGGAGGGACATATCCCCTGTAACTATAATATGTAAGGAAAAGTAACCATGTTTGAACGCTTTACAGAACAATCAATCAAAGTGATTATGTTGGCCCAGGAAGAAGCCCGTCGCCTTGGACATAACTTTGTGGGTACAGAGCAAATCCTCCTGGGTTTGATTAGTGAAGGTACAGGTATTGCGGCAAAAGTTCTCAAGGAATATGATGTAAATCTCAAAGATGCTCGGAATGAAGTAGAACAAATAATTGGTCGTGGTTCTGGGTTTACTCCGGCAGAAATTCCTTTTACTCCCAGGGTAAAACGGATGTTGGAAGTATCCTTAGAAGAAGCAAGAAAACTAGACCATAACTATATCGGTACAGAACATTTGCTACTGGCATTGCTCCAAGATTCTGAAGGAGTCGCGGCTAAAGTATTGGACAATTTGGGAGTTGATAGAAGCAAAATTCGGACTCAGATAATTCGCTCCCTTGGAGAAGTTGCTGCAGTTTCTCCTGGAAGCTCTAATTCTGGCAATAAGAAAGCTGTAACTCTAGAAGAATTTGGTACAGACCTGACGAAATTAGCAGCAGAGGGTAAAATCGACCCAGTCGTGGGCCGGGAAAAAGAAATTGAACGGATGATTCAAATTTTAGGCCGGAGGACAAAAAATAATCCTGTCCTTCTTGGCGAACCAGGGGTCGGAAAAACAGCGATCGCTGAGGGATTAGCTCAACGTATCGTTAACCAAGATGTTCCGGATCTTCTACAAAATAAACAGGTGGTGAGTCTAAATATCGGTTCCTTAATTGCTGGTACCAGGTTCCGAGGAGAATTTGAGGAACGACTGAAAAAGATTATGGATGAAGTCCGCTCTAATGGCAATATTATCCTAGTAATTGATGAAATTCATACTGTTGTGGGTGCTGGTGCCATAGAAGGTAGTATGGATGCTGCTAATATTCTCAAACCTGCTTTGGCCAGAGGCGAGGTACAATGTATTGGGGCAACTACTCTGGATGAATATCGCAAGCATATTGAACGGGATGCTGCTCTCGAACGTCGTTTCCAACCTGTAAAAGTGGGCGAACCTACTGTGGAGGAAACAATTGAAATTCTTTATGGGGTACGTTCTGCTTACGAACAACACCACAAGTTGATAATTTCTGATGAAGCTTTGACCGCAGCAGCTAAACTATCAGACCAATATATTAGCGATCGCTTCTTACCAGACAAAGCAATTGATTTGATAGACGAAGCAGGGTCTCGTGTTAGGGTCAAAAACTCTATGCTTTCACCAGAGTTGAAAGATATGAGGCGAGAAATCTCAAAAGTGACAAAAGATAAAGAAGAAGCTATTCGCGCACAAGACTTTGAGCAAGCTAGTCAATTGCGCGATCGCGAACTAGAAATTCAAGCACAAATTGAACAGAGCGATACCGATAAACAAGAAGAAACAGCCAAAGTTACTCCTGTGGTGACAGAAGACGATATTGCTCATATTGTGGCATCTTGGACTGGAGTACCTGTGAGTAAGTTGACAGAATCTGAATCTGAGAAACTACTACACATGGAAGACACTCTGCACCAACGTCTCATTGGTCAAGAAGATGCTGTTAAAGCAGTATCTCGTGCTTTGCGTCGTGCTCGTGTTGGTCTGAAGAACCCCAACCGACCCATTGCTAGTTTCATCTTCTCCGGTCCAACTGGTGTTGGTAAGACAGAACTAACAAAAGCCTTAGCTGCTTATTTCTTTGGTTCTGAGGAAGCCATGATTCGACTAGATATGTCAGAATACATGGAACGTCATACAGTTTCTAAATTAATTGGTTCACCTCCAGGATTTGTTGGTTATGACGAAGGTGGCCAACTTACAGAAGCAGTTCGTCGTCGCCCTTATACCGTGGTACTATTTGATGAGATTGAAAAAGCTCATCCAGATGTATTTAATCTCTTGTTGCAAGTCTTGGAGGATGGTCGTCTCACTGATGCTAAAGGACGGGTAGTCAGCTTTAAAAATACCTTAATCATTATGACTTCTAATATTGGTTCTAAGGTCATCGAGAAAGGTGGCGGTGGTTTAGGTTTTGAGTTTGCTGAGGATAAAGAAGAAGCTCAATATAACCGTATCCGCAATTTAGTCAATGAGGAACTCAAGCAGTATTTCCGCCCAGAATTTCTCAACCGACTGGATGAAATTATTGTCTTCCGTCAGTTGAATAAGGATGAGGTGAAAGAAATTGCAGAAATTATGCTGCGAGAAGTATTCAGTCGTTTGGGCGAACGAAATATGACTCTGACACTCAGTGACAGCTTTAAGGAGCGCTTGATTAAGGATGGATTTGATC
>NZ_JAAHGK010000272.1:0-6892 GCF_010672505.1 Okeania sp. SIO2B9
TCAGCAGCTTATGGTTATAGTCTAGCGAAAAATCATCCATTTATTGATGGGAATAAAAGAACAGCTTTTATGGTTATGTATACTTTTTTAGGGCTAAATAATTATTTGTTAGAAGTTCCCGAACCAGAAGTTGTAAAAATGATGGAACAACTAGCAAGTGGAGAAGAAAATCAAGAATCTCTAGGGAAGTGGTTAGCAGCAAATTCTATAGAGATTTAAACATTGAAATAATATTTAGTTTAAATTAGTTTAAAATTTTAGCAAAACCGAGAAATAAGGAATAATTCAAAATGCCTCTCATCTCTCGTCGTCATTTTTTCCAATTTGCCAGTTCAATACTTGCCACTCTTGGTATAAGTCAATTTAAATTTATATCCCAAGCCGAAAATTATGGCAAAGTATTAGCTCAAAGTACCCCACGCAAACTTGCTTTATTAGTAGGAATTAATAAATATAAAAAAGCCCCTTTAAGAGGTTGTGTATATGATACAGAAATGCAACGTCATCTATTAATTCACCGCTTTGGTTTTAATCCAAAAGATATCTATATTGTTACTGATGAAAAAGCAACTCGCCAAGGTATTTTAGAAGCATTTGAAGAACACCTAATTAAACAAGCAAAACCAGGAGATGTAGCAGTTTTTCATTATTCCGGCCATGGTTCCCACGTCAAAGATCCTAATCCTATTGTCAAAACTTCTTTGATGGATGGTAGTGGTTTAAGTGGTACATTAGTACCAGTAGATAGTTCTCTGCCTCAAGGATATCCTAATGTTGGTGGTACTGTTAATGATATTATGGGGCATACTTTGTTTCTACTTACTTCAGCTTTAAAGACAGATAATTTTACCGGAATTCTTGATAGTTGTTTTTCGGGAATGACGACTAGAGATTTTACTGTTCGTTCTCGTGCAGGAGGGGAAAAAATAGAAGTTGTATCCCAAGAAAAGGCTTATCAAGAAAAATGGTTATCTCGGCTCGATATGTCTGAAGATGAATTTGTGAAAGGTGATCAAAGTTGTGTAGCAAAAGGAGTAGTTTTTGCTTCTGCTAAACCTTTTCAAAATGCTAAAGATGTGAAAATTCTTGATTTTCATGCTGGAATTTTTAGTTATTTATTCACACAATATTTATGGCAAGAAACAGCTACACCAAAAGAGGCGATCGCTTATGTCAATCGACAAATTCCAGATAGGTTAAAACAGAATTCACTTTATGAAGTTAAGACAGGTACTAAATTAGATAGTAAAGTTATATATTTGACTGAAAATTCCAGTCCTGTTGCTAATGCAGTAGTTACAGAAATTAAGGGCGATCTATCTCAAATTTGGTTAGGAGGATTAGATGTAAAAAAAATTGCTGAATTAACAACAGGTGCTGTATTTAATGTTGTAAATTCAAAAGAAAAATCCGCTGCTAAATTAATTTTTGAATCTCGTGATGGTTTATTGGGAACTGCAACAGTTAAAGGTATTGTTAAGCCTGGTTCTCTATTACAAATTTAAAAGGAGTCAGTCCTCAGGAGTCAGGAGGCAAGAAAGAAGAAGAAAGAGAAAGTTTTTTTGATCACTAATAGACATCTCCAATCATAAAAAATCAAATCAATTATCGCACATAAATTATCAATTATCATTTTCTTTGTGGGTTTAATACCCCACCGTCAACGGGGGTGTTCACGCATTACTTGGGGGAGCGAATCCCCATGTAATTTTCCTCCTGTCTCCTGTCTCCTGTCTCCTGTCTCCTTCTTCAATTCCCCCTACTCCCTACTCCCTACTCCCTCTTTACTCCCTCTTTTCTGGAGATATCTAATTATCCAGACATGATATAACTTCTGACTGTCTTGAGTGTGTCTTATAGCAATGAGCGCTGGTATATTTACAAATTGCAGGATGGGCAAAATAGCTAAAAGTCTTATATTATCGGCAATTTATTCCCCCTTCCGGAACTGTTGCCAGATGAGCTGTTGCCTGCGCACAACGCTATAAATTCTGGAGGCGATGTGTGCGGAAACATTTCCGCACCAGAAAAGCGCCGCAGGAGACCTCAGAATTACACACTCACTTCTAACTTCTGACTTCTGACTTCCCTACGCTCCACCCCGTAACTTATCTAATACACTCTTGTCCTGTAACGTTGAAGTATCCCCAGCAATTTCCTGACCTGCCGCCAGAGACCGTAACAACCTTCGCATAATCTTACCAGAACGAGTTTTAGGCAAATCCTCAGTAAAGCGAATCTCACCAGGACGAGCGATCGCTCCAATCTCCTGGACAACGTGCTGCTTCAATTCCTTCTCCAAAGTCTCACTTGCTTCGCGATCGCCTTCTAAAGTCACAAAAGCCACAATATCCTCACCCTTAACCTCATCAGGTTTACCAACAACTGCAGCTTCCGCCACAGCAGAGTGAGACACCAATGCCGACTCTACCTCCATAGTACCCAGACGATGACCTGCCACATTAATCACATCATCAACACGACCCATCACCCAAAAATAACCATCCTCGTCTTTGCGAGCACCATCACCAGCAAAATAAAGATACTCACCATTCTTCGGACTCAGATACTCCCAATAAGTACGACGGAAGCGATCATTATCACCATACACAGTGCGCATCATGGAAGGCCAAGGATGCTTAATCACCAAATAACCACCACTGCTACCATCCACTGGATCTCCTTCCTGGTTAACAATATCAGCAATAATGCCAGGAAAAGGCAAAGTCGCCGAACCTGGTTTAGTCGGAGTTGCACCGGGTAGAGGAGTCAGCATAAATCCACCTGTTTCAGTTTGCCACCAAGTATCAACTATTGGACACTTACTGTCACCAATGACACGATGGTACCACATCCAAGCTTCTGGGTTAATCGGTTCTCCTACTGTTCCCAACAAACGTAGAGAAGTTAGATTTCTGGAGTTGGGATGTTCTTCTCCCATTTTCATTA
This sequence comes from Okeania sp. SIO2B9, assembly GCF_010672505.1. NCBI lineage: Bacteria > Bacillati > Cyanobacteriota > Cyanophyceae > Oscillatoriales > Microcoleaceae > Okeania > Okeania sp. SIO2B9. The sequence continues at coordinate 2,950 of NZ_JAAHGK010000272.1, forward strand.
ATGCCCGGATAGCAGTAGGAGCAGTGTAGAAGATGGTAACACCATATTTTTCTACTACATCCCAGAGACAACCAGGATTAGACGCTCTAGGTGCGCCTTCATACATGAGGCTAGTGGCACCGTTGGAAAGGGGGCCATAGACAATATAACTGTGACCTGTAATCCAACCTACATCAGCAGTACACCAATATACATCCGTGTCTTGGAGGTCAAATGCCCATTTATTGGTAACGTGGGTGTAAAGATTATAACCGCCTGTAGTGTGTACGACTCCTTTGGGTTTACCTGTTGTGCCACTTGTGTACAGAATAAATAGCATATCTTCACTATCCATCGGTTCCGCTGCACATTCGCCAGAAGAACCTTTTTGGAGTTCATGCCACCAATGGTCTCGCCCAGACTCCATGTGAATTTCTTGGGCAGTGCGTTTGACAACTAAGACATTTTCCACAGTGGGGGCACCTGCTATTAATGCTTTGTCTACTTGTTCTTTGAGAGGAACAATAGCATCTTTACGCCAACCTCCATCAGCAGTGACGACTAATTTAGCCTCAGCATCGACGAGGCGGTTTTTTAAGGCATCAGCACTGAATCCACCAAAAACAACAGTGTGGGGAGCGCCTATTCTTGCACAGGCCAACATAGCGATTGCGGCTTCAGGAATCATCGGCATATAAATACCCACGCGATCGCCTTTTTTCACTCCCAATTGCTTGAAAACGTTGGCCATCTGGCAAACCTCCCGATGCAGTTGGGCGTAGGTAAGGGTGCGAGAGTCTCCGGGTTCTCCTTCCCATATTAGGGCTGCTTTGTTTCGTCGCCAGGTGTTAAGATGACGGTCAAGGCAGTTATAGGAAATGTTAATTTTGCCATTAACAAACCATTTAGCAAAAGGTGGTTGCCAGTCGAGAACTTTGTCCCATTTTTGGAACCAGTCTAATTCTGTTTCGGCTAGTTCTGCCCAAAATCCTTCTGGGTCATTTCTAGCTTTTTCGTAGAGTTGTTTGTATTCCTCTATGCTTTTAATATGGGCTGCTTGGGCAAATTGTTCCGGTGGTTGGAAAAGACGTTTTTCTTCTAGGATTGATTCGATAGTTGATTCTGACATTTGTTTTTTGTATTTTATAGTTACTTCTAATAATTATTGTTAACCTAGAATGAACATCAGAATCTTTATTTTTTTTAAGCTAGCTTTAAGATTTGTAGAGGGTAATACCCATCTGTCTTGTGTTCAAGAATCAATACCATTTAGAAAGAAATTAGTCAATAGATGAAAGTATTTTAATCTCAATATTTGTAGAAATATTTTGAGTAGTTTTGAAGAAGAAGTTTTGAAGAAGGCAGAAGGCAGAAGGCAGAAGGCAGAAGGGAAAATTGCATGGGGACTCTAACCCCAAACAATTTTGAGCACCCCCGTTGACGGTGGGGTATTAAACCCATAAGGGAAATGATAATACAGGAGCCATAAGTCAGGAGAGAAATTGGGATGGGAGTGAGAATCTCAACCTATTTCTGTCAACTGGTAGAAGATGGGGTATTTAACCCAAAATCAGCAAGGGCCTGATCAAGAAAATTCAAAAAACATTCTGATTAATTCTGGCTCCTGACTCCTGAGGACTGACTCCTTAGCCCGAAGGGGCGATAATATCCTAATAGTTAACCCTTTATACTGTTAATCAAGCGCTACAATATTTATAGTGATATAAAAAAACTTTTTTACAGATTCTAAGATGGGTCTTAATGTAGGAGGATGATTGCAAGCAAGAGAAATCGAGCCTAAGCTAAAACAACTTAGCAATCTTGCCTGGTCAACTGAACCTGCGTTAGCCCAGAGGTTAGATGAAGTAACACGCTGGATTAAGGATATTAGGCCAGGGTTGCTAATGCAGAAAGGAGTCTTAGTAGGATTTTTGTTAGAATTAATCAAGGATGGAGAATTTTGGTTGAAATTGCAATCCTTAACAAATGAAGAAAGGCAACTATTTTTAAAACATCTTCCATCACCAGTATCTTACTGGTATGAAAATCTTTTTCCAAAATGGTTTAATGAAAATGATCATAAATTTTATATATGGAAACAAAAGTTAAGATCGGGGGAATTTAATCAAGAAGATGCTGAACTACTAAAATCTGTCTCTCGTCAGATTAAAAGTCGTGACGGGTGTGTTGTTCATCGTTATATAGCAGACTTGTCTATGGCAACAGATGTAATTGTGAGTAGTAGCACAGGTAAGCCTCTCTGTGTTCAACTTACTACTATGTCCGGAGAATTATGTAATCATAAGTATAAGGAATGGAAAGATACACTACAGCAATGGAAAATTAGAAGGGGTATTTTTGTTAGTTATAATCCCGGACAGGATCGCTCAGTTATTCAATTAGTAAATCTTGTTCTGCATAACAGCAAACATTTAACGGAGGCTAAATATATTAAATTTTGTTTTAGATAGGAATTTGCTCAATTCCTATTATATTTCAACTTGCACATCAAACTACACATTTTAACACTAGGCAGGATACATGGTAACAATTAGCAAAACTCTGTCAAATAAAGAACGTTTAGAAAAAGTTTGGCACGCTCTCCAAGAGGCTCAAAAATTACAAGAAGACCGACTAACTTGGGGAATAAATCATGTCAATTTATACGTGGAAAATATTGATGGAGATTGGCTGGAAAAATGGGGTGAAAATGAAGAGGAATTAAGTGAAAAGTTACCAATCAATTCATAAGTTTACAACAAGTCAAAGGTTAAAAGACAAAAGTCAAAAATAATTGGAGAAACAGTAACAATGACTGAACTAAAAGTTTAGGATGGTATGAGCGATCGCCTTGATATTTTGTGATGGAGATGAAGAGCGATCGCTCGGAAAACTCAAGAGATACTTGGCTAAAAAGCAGAAGTTATATTATGTCCGCTTGAACAGTTATAAATAAACGACGGAGGAGTCAGGACTCAGAAGTCAGGACTCAGGAGGAAATAAAAAAGAAGAAAGAGGAGGAGAAAGAGAAAGTTTTTTATCACCCTCTTATCCGGACATGATATTAAAATTATCCAACACTCTCAGTATTAGGCTTTTGATATGTTCTATAGCAGAAGGAAGAAAGAAAAATTGACGTTGCTTAAATGTAATGATAATTAGACATCTACTCCACCCATAGGCAGTAGGGAGTAGGCAGCTTTGCTGTAGGGGTAAAGAATTGATAATTTCTTTGGGATATAGATATTGATTTTTGATTCTTGGAGATGTCTATTAGCTAAAGGTAAAATTGAAAAACTGATGTTTTGCGCCCAAAGTTAATCTCAAAATCATTACCACTCAGCAACGCCGAAAAATTTGCTGTCGTTTGATTTTTAAGCTTTTAGTATGTCCTAACCATTCCTTAGACCATTCTAACAGCTATAGCTACTGCTGTATGTAAAAAATGTCACGCCTAAAATGGAGATTTTTATGAGCAATTTTACAGAATTACCTGCAAATCTTCCTATCCCAGTAGATGATGGAACTTGTAATCACCTACAAGGTTTGTTTTTGCCATCACTTACTTTACCTTCAACCCATAACAGATATGTAGATTTATCTAAAATTTCAGGTTACGTCGTTATTTACTGTTATCCCATGACTGGTAAACCAGGTATTCTACTACCCGAACAATGGGACAAAATTCCTGGAGCAAGAGGATGTACCCCTCAATCATGCGCTTTTCGAGACCACCACCAAGAAATAACAGAGTTCAAAGTGCAAGTATTTGGCCTCAGCACACAAAAAATTGAATATCAGATAGAAGCAGCGAAGCGACTTCATTTACCTTTTGAACTTCTGAGTAATAGTGATTTAAACTTTTCCCAAGCGTTAAAATTGCCAATATTTGAAATAGAAGGAAAGCAACTACTCAAAAGAGTTACATTAATTGCACAAGCAGGAAAAATTCTCAAAGTTTTCA
>NZ_JAAHGK010000273.1:0-6856 GCF_010672505.1 Okeania sp. SIO2B9
GGAAACTTCTAGTCCAGAAGTTTCCATTTCTCGCTGTACTTTTTCTAGAGATTCATGGATTTCATTTGCCTCCTTAAATACCCTCCAAAATTCTTCTCTCACAGTACGGTTAGGGTCTACTTCAAACTCTTGATTTAAGTAGGCAATTTCTAAACTAGCAGGACGAATAATTTCTCCAGAAGAAGGTTCTATTTCTCCAGTAATAATTTTTAATTGAGTAGATTTTCCTGCCCCATTTACACCCACTAACCCAATGCGATCGCCTGGTTTAACTTCCCAGTTAACATCTTTAAGAACAACACCTGTAGGATAAATTTTACTTATATGTTCTAATCTCAGCATTTATAATTAGTCTCCAAGTTTAGGTTAAGAGCAAGTTATGTTTTTCATGGCCAAATCATTAATATTGGTTCTTATAGCAGAAGGAAGAGGGAAGTAAGGAGGAAGGAAAAATCTTGCGTTATCTGAGTTTTAAGCTTTTTATATGTCCTAACCTTTCCTTCCACTGCTATAGATAATGCTTAAGCTTAACAATTTTTAATTATATTTTATACATCAATTCAGTTATCAGTATTTTGAGAATATTTTAATTACCTGTTTTTTCGTTTCTTATTCCTCTTTTAAAATCTATATCAATTGAATTAAAAATAAGTTAATCATCAAAACTAGAAAAACAAAATATATATAACTTACCTAATTGGCAATAATCAACAATTTCTTGAAATATTAACAACTTTCATGGCTAATTTCCTATTGTCAAAAATTATATTATTTTCTACTTTTAACAAAATTCAAAACTATTATATCTTCTAGACAATCAGAATATAATTGCTATATTCTTTTGACAAACTTCAAGTATTTTATTCTTTCTTAGTTATCAAAATAATTTGGTCGCGCAACCCCCACCTTGATTGGCGAAATATTTTTGGAGTTTTGCTCATCCATCTCCGTTACAAAAATAACTTCTAACTTCTGACTTCTGACTTCTGACTTAGTTAAAAACCCTTCTTCGCCTTATATAATTCCACAGATTCTTGAATGACAACTTTCAGTTCTGGAATGGCACAAGGTTTAGCTATACATTTAAAAATATCAGCCTGCTTTATGTCATTAACATCACAATTTATTTGTTCTTCAGCATAACCACTTAACAAAACACGAATAGTATCAGGAAAGCTATCTTTTGTTTTTCTAAGAAATTGAATACCTGTCATATCTGGCATACTTTGGTCAGAAATAATAATAGCCATTTCCCCTTCAGTTTCGAGAATTTCCATCGCTAAACTAGCATTTTCTGCCCTAATAACTTTAAATTCACCTCTAAAAGTCCGATATATTAAATCCAAATTATTAGGTTCATCATCAACAACCATTAATTTAAGTTTTTCTGACATTGTTAAATTTATAGCAATTTCTATCTAAGGAACAAGTTTTAACAAAATTGGTTATGTACAAATTTTTAAGTACTCATGCATAATTATCATATAGCAACTCTCATATTTGTAGGGCACAGAAAGAAGAACAACAAGTTTACCTGATGACTCCGAGAAACACTTGACTAGAGAGAGTCACTAAATGTTTTTTTATACATAAAACTAGATTTTATACGGTCAGATAACGCCAGATTTTTCCAAATTCGGTCCCCCCTTTCAAAGCTATGCTTTATGAACATTTTCCTTAACATCAAACTTGACAAAATAGACAAATTATGTTGCTTGCATCAAAAGGCTTTTCCCTCAGAAAAAATGTATTTAAAAGCACATTTATTTAGATAGGTTAAGTAGTTTTGCCTAGCTAAATTGACGATTTCTCCCTTCTCCCTTCTCGCCACAAGATTTTCAGGAGTTCCTGATCAGGAATAGCTCTCAAAGGGGGGTAGGGGGGATGCCTTCTTCCTTCTTTTATTCTTGAGCTTTCTCAGAATGTTCCCGACCAGAAACATTTTGCATGGCCTCTAAAGCTGCTCGAGAACCTGCCAAAATATCCCGTTCTTCTCCGCCCAAATAAAGCCGTCCAAAACTACCCACAGCTTGAATTTGTAAAATATTAATGAGAGCAGCTTTCTCCGCTTCATTAGCAGCTAAAGCGGCATAAGCAGCAGGTTGCACCTCCAATACATAGAGAGTTTGTCCACCCAAAAGCATTTGGCCTCGACGGTTACGATTAATTAATTGTGCTTGGTGGGAATCAATATTCCGGATCACCTGACTAGAGACAATACGAGGTTTGAGGCGATCGCGTTCCGCCACCCCCAGAGCTTGTAAAATAGCCTTTCCAGCAGCTTTCGTATCTCCCTGACGACTGGAATGAATTTCTAGCAAACCATAAAGTCGTTCCACAAACTGTACCCCAGGCCGAACAGAATTAGACTTGAGGGCCACATCAGTAATCCGATTAATTTCAATACCTGGTGAAATCTCCACCCACAGAGAGGTATCCCCAGGTAGGGGCAAGAAGCCAAGGGCCACTGTACCGATATAAGCGGCGTGTTGAGGTTGCAAATTATCTATATATACATAGCTGCGCAGTTCTATACCCAAGACTTAAATCTCCGTGTCATGTGGAAAAATATTAATCGTAGTCATTATATGACAACAAATACACGGAGGAACTAGGAGTCAGGAGTCAGGAGTCAGGAGTCAGGAGTCAGTAAATCAAATAGTAGTGGACTGACACATCTAAAACTGCGCAATAGATTTTTGTTTCTAGTGCAGGATGGCGGAAATAACTGACCAGTTACAAAATCCTAAAACAATTACAAATCAAAAATGACTGACTTTTAGATGCATGACTTTTAACTTCCGCGTAGCGGCACTAGGTGTCTTTTTTTCCCATCTCCTCTACTCCCCATCTCCCATCTACGGTAATTTACAGCCTTCTAAATTAGCATTTTCCAGATTAGTATTCTCAAGGTTACTATTTTCTAAATTAGCATCCTGAAGATTTGCAGATTCTAGATTAGCATTACTCAGGTCAGCACCAAAAAAATTAGCTCTACTCAAATTAGCATCCCATAATTCTGCATATTTCAAATTAGCGTTTTTCAGGTCAGCTTCTTGAAGATTAGCCCCACTTAAATTAGTATTTATTAGGTTAGCTTCCTGTAAATTTACCCTGTTCAAATTAATGTTACTTAGATTAGCATTTTTGAGAATAATATTCTTCAAATTTGCATCACAACAATCAGCACTTTTCAAGTTACCATAACTTAAATTGGCTTGACTTAAGTTGGTATTTTGTAAATTAACATGACTGAAATTTATATTTACTAAATACATTCCATTTAAGTCAACATTACTGAGATTAGATCCCCACATAAAAGCATGAGTAAAATCAACCCCTTTTAAACAAGCATGACTGAAATTACAACAGCTTAAATAAGCTTCTGTTAGATTAGCATTTTGCAAATTAGCATGACTGAAATTTGTATTTCTTAAGTTAGAATTTTTGAGGTTAGCTGAACTTAAATTAATCCGACTCAAATCAACATCTGTTAATTCAGCATTACAGAAATTAGCCCTAATAAATTTTCTATTACCATTTACATATAATTCTAAAAGTCTAGCTGCTTCCCATTGATATTCTGATAATGCCTGTATAACTTGAGGTTCTTCTATTTCCTGCAAAATAGTATAAGCTCTCCATTGTATTTCTGGTGAATTATCTTTTAATGCCTTAATTATTAAATCTAAGCTAATTTTTTGCCCTTTTATTGCTGCATATAATGTAGCGATGTTATTGGCTAACAGCAATTGTTCAACATCTTCATTGTCTAATGTTAATTTATTTACAAAACCAGCATTGAAAGAAATTTGATGAGGATTTTTGCTCATGATCGAGAAGAAAGAAGGAAAGGAAGAGGAAAGAAGGAAAAGGTAGAGAGCAAGGAATAGGGAGGAGGGAAAAATTTGGTGTTGCCTGAGTTTTAAGCTTTCTTTGTATATGTCAAATACGGTCATGGAAAATGATTTATTCATATCAGTTTGGTAAACATTTCCTGCGGAATACTTACTCAGTTTGTCATATCAAATCTCATTAATTAGCCAAGGGTAAAAATGTTTTATCCGATCAATTTATCCCTGTTCCCTGTTCCCTTTTCCCTGTTCTCTTACCTACTTTAATAGACTGAAATTTAAGAAAAATTAGCAGTCGCTGTGGAGCTTAAAGAAAGTAAAATTATTTTCTAACTATTAGAGAACGCAACCAGTTTGATGACTTTAAATTAGAGGAAATTATCTTCTTTTCTGCTTTTTTATTTAAACGAAAGTCATCTGAGTTTTTGACCATGGAAATATTCGTCTTAGAAGCTTGTTTTGCAGTTTTTTTCAAACTTTTAAATAAATCTTTTTCTTTCATAGGTTTTAAATATTGCTTCAATAAATCTTTTTCTAAACTCATTGTTTTACTTAAACTCTACAAAATTTATTTTAGCTTATAAGAAGAAGGAAGAAAGGAAGGAGGAAAAGAGAAAAATCTGGCAATAAATTCTGGTAGACAGTTGTCATAAATTACAGTATAATACAAGTATTACAAAACATAAGGACTCAGATGGCACGATTAAATCAAATTATTGCGATTGAAAAAGGGGCGTTGGTCAATCAAGAGATGAAACTTTAAGAGTAGTCTGTTTCTGATACCTCTAATATATTTTACCAAAGTAAGTGATGGGTCTCACCCCTAGTAAAAAATCATTTTACCAATTACCAACGCCGAAAAAGGAATCAAAAGTCGGTCAGTGCAGGAACTAGCAGAAGCTCAAAAAGCTTTACAGAAACCCGCTTTACTTTCCGGTATTTCTCGAACCTATCACCCCAAAGATGAGGAGAGAGAACAACTCCCACCAGAGTCGAAAAAGGTGGAGGTTAAAGCAGAAGAGATTATCCGCAAAACCTCCGAGGTATTAACCAAGTTGTTTGATGTGACGGTAACTAAAGATTGGACAAACTGTACTGCCCGCGCCGATGTGGTAGTGGATGGTCAAACATTGTTGACTCAAGCTCCGGTTAGTTATCTACTGTTTCTAGAAAAGTAATTTGCAGACTTACGCTCTTTTATGAGGTACTGATAACTGATAACTGATAACTGAAATTACTCCTCCATAGTAATCATAATTAAGATCGTAAAAATGAAAATATGGGAACTATTAAAAACAGTTTTTTCTCCAACTCAATATATGCCTCACGGTAGTTGTTATTTATGGCAAACTTCATTAGTATGGCTCCACCTTCTGAGCGATTTACTAACTGCGAACGCCTATTTTTCTATACCAACAATGTTGCTGTATTTTCTCTGTAAACGTAAAATCGAATGAATCAGGAACTACTTCAAGTTAATCTTGATTTAAAAAAAGCTTTAGAAGCCGAATTAAAATTAACTGCTGCTACAACTAAATTTGTACCTCATCAATTTTTATCTTTGATGGGGTATCAAAATATTACAGATGTCAAATTAGGAGATAGTGTAGAGCATAAAATGTCAGTTTTATTTGCTGATATTCGCAACTTTACCACAATTTTAGAAACCATGACTCCAGAAGAGAGTTTTAAATTTATCAATGGGTATCTCTCCAGAATGGAACCGGTAATAATTGAAAATCAAGGCTTTATTGATAAATATATTGGTGATGCAATAATGGCACTATTTGGAGGCAAAGTGGATGATGCTGTTCATGCAGCTATTTCGATGTTAAAACGACTGCATGAATATAATAAAACTCGACAAAGACCAGAAAGACTACCATTAAAAATTGGCATTGGAATTAATACAGGAGATTTGATTTTAGGTACAGTAGGAGGTTCTCAAAGAATAGATGGTACAGTTGTTGGCGATACGGTAAACTTAGCATCTCGTTTAGAACAATTAACCAAACAATATGATGTGTCTTTATTAATAAGTAATTATACTTTTATATCATTAGAAAATCCGGGAAAATATTCTATTAGATTAATTGACAGAGTCAAGGTAAAAGGAAAAGCAAAAATGGTGACGGTATTTGAAGTTTTTGATACCGAACCACCTGAATGCTTAGAGGGTAAGAAAATCACCAAACATCTGTTTGAAAAAGCCATTATTTTTTATTATCAAGAAAAACTTAGTCAAGCTGCTCAACTATTTCAAGATTGTCTGAATCAAAACCCTAATGATCGAGTAGCTCGAATTTATTTAGAACGTTGTCAAAAATCGGAGTCTTAAAAAGCGTTTCGGTCCGGAATGCTCCGCAAACAGATACCTAATTATATGCGCAGATTTTGAGGCTGATAGCTGAAGTCCGTAGTTCCGACCTAGGAGGCTAGCTAATAGCTAATAGCTAGTTAAATTTTGTGCCACACTAAGGCAAGATAGAAGAAATAAAAAAAAGCTGATAATTAATTTTTGAAGTATTATGCTAATTTGATAAGTATTTGCTACAAATAACTAGGTTATTTATTAGGAGTCAGGAGTCAATAGTTAGAATATAATCAGGATTTTGATTGATATTAATTGTTCTTAAATACCTATCAAAATTATTCCTGATTACTATATAAATATAAATTTAAAGTGACTTGATATTAAAGCTAAATAGATAATAGTCTAGAAGAAAGTAGAGTGCTGAGTATTGAAAGTATAATAAAAATAGCCAGAGCAAAAACCAAGATAAATTCATTTATATAAGTCATTTGGTAGGGTGCATCTCAATGCAAGAATAAAGCCAAAAATTTATCGCTTTTAGGCAACAGCTCCGAAAGGCAACAGGCAACAGGGAATAGGGAATAGGGAATATATAGGAAAAAAGTATTTTTGCAAATATGAGATGCACCCATTTGATATCTTGACAAAGGTAGGAGTTTTTAGCAAAGGAGCATGGTCGGCCACTCTC
>NZ_JAAHGK010000274.1:0-6843 GCF_010672505.1 Okeania sp. SIO2B9
TTGAAAAATTAGCAATTGAAAGGCATCCAGTAATGGAACGTTGGGAAACGCCTTATATGAAAGCTTTTGCTGCGTTAGTAACTCGAAATGGGGGTAACATATTAGAATGTGGTTTTGGCTGAGGAATATCGGCTCATGCTATTCAATCTTATTCTCCAAAAGAACATACAATTATAGAACAGCCTATTAATTGAGCGATCGCTTCTTAACCAGAGGCGATCGCTCTCCTCTTCATTTGAATTTCTATTGAATTCTTACTTTTGACTTTTGACTTTCTATGGTGCTAACTTACCTTTACCAAGTCTATTTTTTTCATACCATTCTGCTATATTCGGCACCCAATATTGAACATGAGGCCACATTAACTCACAAAGTTTTTGAATTTCTAATTGAGCATTCTTTTTCCAACGTAAATCCAAAAAATGTAGCAAACTACGACAATTAAAACTAACAACAAAATGCTGACGATAATCAAAAGGAATTTTTCCTCTTGCGTGTTCTTCAGACATTCCAAATTCCATATCAAGTTTGTATTTCTTAGCTGCCTCCAAACACCAATGTAAATCTTGTTCTCGTTGTTCAGCAGAATAATAATATTTTTTACCTTGACGGTCAGAATATTCCCCTACTGGACGTAAATAAAAAGCAGTTTCTATATCCGTTTTTCCCTCTGCAACTGCAATAACTTTTCCCGAACAAAATCGATAACTTTGTACATCGAAAGTAACTCCCACACGATGAGTTCTTGCTTGCTGCATAACACTATGAGGAAAAAAACCACAATTAAAAGTAATTTGAGGATGTTAAACTAAACAAGCTTATTTCCGGATTACTCCTTTATAAAGCCTGTTCGTCTTCAGAACCGGACGTGAGACTTTCACCTCATCACGGCTCCTCTCTTAAACGTCCCTTGTCATGGGTACATCCTTAAAATTCCACTTAAGATCTAATGAGTCCTAATGGTTCACTGCTTTTAAATCCTCGGCAGTTTTAACGTCGTGGCAATATCGGTACAACAGTTGTTTGTTTTTATAGGTGTTATCACCGCCTTCAGACCTGGGAACGATGTGGTCAACTTCGATTAAATCCATTGGTCTAAAGTGTAATCCACAAAATGCGCATTTACCTTTTTGTCGCTTAAGTAGCGTTGTAACTTCTTTTCTTACGCCAGGATGTTTGTCGATTCTGCTACTCCAATAAATCCAATCACCATCGTAGGGAGATTTATTACCTCTCACCTTGATGTGCCGTTCAATAGGTACGTCTGAGTGTTGGTTTAGTATAATCTTACCATTAGTAAAAACCCAATTTCTGGTTCCTTTTTGGTGAAAATACTTCTGTTTGACCCAGGTGGCTGACTTATTTGGATGTCTTCTACTTGCCCACCTCCATAGTCTTTTCCATAAGAGATTATCAAGTTTACTAAATGTCTCTTTGCTGACTACGGTTGAATAGTAGTTCGTCCATCCTCTGATTACCGGGTTTAGTTTACCTATAAGTGACTCTACTGGTGCATTTTTATGAGAGTCACATATATCTGCTAATTTCCGATAGTGAGTTCTTATACTCTTAGAGGATGGCTTAATCAGTGTTTTAAATCCTTGCTTGATTGACTTTACTTTCCATTGCCTGATTGTGAATCCTAAAAAGTCAAATCCGGGTTGATTCCTTTCATACTCTTTTAGGGTGTGGACAATTTTAGTCTTTTCTGGTTTTAGCTTTAATCCTTTTTGGTTTAACCATTCCTGTATCACGATTTTTGCTTGCCAGACTACTTCGATGTTCTCATGTAAGATGACGAAGTCATCCGCATAGCGTATTAGGATCAGACTCTTCATTTTGTCTCGCTGGCTTATTTGCCTACCGTTGTTACCTTTCATATCAAGGTTTTTTGCAAATGTCATGAGTCTTTCTTCCATACCGTGTAAGGCGATGTTTGCGCTTTTGGGGACTAATTACCCCTCCCTGTGGGGTTCCTTCCACAGTGTCTAGGAATTTATTGTTGTCAAACACTCCGGATTTTAACCATTGTTTGATTAGTCGTCTGTAGGGTGTTTGGCCAATTTTTCCTAGCAGTGCATCATGGTCAATTCGGTCAAAACACTTGGATATGTCAGCATCAAGGACATATTTGGGCTTTTTGTTGATGCTGGCATAGATGGCTGCAATAGCATCATGTGTTGACCGACCTGGCCTAAAACCATAGCTATTAGGTTCAAAGCGTGCTTCCCACTCTGGTTCCATACCTAACTTCACCAAGGCTTGTAACGCTCTGTCGTACATCGTCGGGATGCCTAATGGGCGTTTTTCATCTTTTCCTGGTTTTGGTATCCAGACTCTAAGGGTTGGACTTGCTTTGGGGTAGCGTGTGTTTAATAATTCGGCCAAGTTAAATCTCTGCATTGGAGGTAAGTTTTTAATCCCATCTACTCCAGCAGCTCTCTTTCCTTGGTTATCCTGTGTCACGCGCCTAACAGCTAGCAACCTTGCGTGGTAGCTTTTTAAAAGAAGTTTTTGGTATCTGTGCATCTTGCGGAATTCGCCACGACTAGATGCTCTGTAAATCAATTTTTGTAATTTGTATACAGATTTTTCTACCTTCTTCCAATCAATATCCTTCCATTTAAGGTTAGGATTGATTGAAACTTGTGAAAGCATATCCTCTGTATCCCATGCTACGCTTAAAAAGCGAGTGCGTAATTCTGAGGTCTCCTCAGAATGTAAGACGCACTCAAGAAAGGGCTTAGGATTCCCTAACTTTCTTTTTAGTGTCTGAGATTTATTCATTACTATTCATTGCCTTACATTACGTCTAACAGTGGGTACGTCTGCATTACTGCTTTTTACCCAATCCTACTCTCCCTAAGACCTACGTCCAAAATGCGCAGATTGACCTTGAATGGCTTCCTAAGATTTCGACCTATATGCTTAGGTGTCTTAGAGAGGTTTCCTCGTTCCCTTATTCCTTTTTACGGCTGATTTAGTGGGGCAAAATCTCCCGGAGGGTTTGGCATGGTTGTTGATCATAGCTAGAACATACTATTATCCATTAACCCTCTGACTTGTTGTCCTACATCCCATAGCTATCTTAGGGATGGATGGATGTTTCGAGAGTTTGATTACCTTCCTGTTCGTCCACTTGTCAGCCTCTGCTAGAAATCTCACTTGTTTGATAGTTAAAGCTTTGATCCCATTTAGGCCAGCTTCAGGGATTGATGTTCAGTCGCTACCCTGTGGCCTATGCTGTCAACCCAACAACAAGGCGGATGGAATTTCACCATCAAGGACATAAGAGTTATCCATTAGTCGAGGTTGTCCTCATGTATTGACTAAGGATGGCCATTTATATCTAGTTTTACTAGCTTATTGACCAACGAGTCGCACGCTCTATACATCCATAATGCCCACGGTCTCCTGCCAAAAGTCTCTTGACAATTATTTCACCACATTTTGTTTCCGTAGGCCAATTATCTTGTTCGTCAAATACAAATCCTTCACTATAGTTACCCTAAGCATATAAGTTACCTTATATACTCGGCTTCAGAACCGAACGTGAGACTTTCACCTCATTCGGCTCCTCAATTTAGGACTGCTGCCTTTGCTTGCAACGACTTCCCAGCATCATGTCTTTTGTCATGACAGTGTAAATGTAGTACTTCTAGATTTTTATCGGTATTGTTTCCACCTCTAGCTTTGTGCTCAATGTGGTGTTTTTCCAATATATCTCCAGTGCGCGAAAGTTAGTCCGCATTCGGTACATTTTCCTTCTTGTCTTTTCATGATTCTGGCTTTTTGAGAGTCTCAGGTTTTATATTTATCCCCTAATCTCTTTGACCAATAATTATCATCTCCATTGTCAGGGGAAGCATCTCCCTTGACTTTCACATACGTTTTACTCGCTTGTGTCTCGCGGTAATATGTTTGGGATTCCTAAGGGTCTTTGTTCCTTCCTTCCAGGTTTGGGTATCCAAACTCTTTTGGTTGGCGTGCTTTTATGACTTAACTTTAGCTTTTGAGCTAACTTTAGTGTTTCTGAGGGAGGAAGGGATTTTCTCCCATCTACCCCTGCTGTGTTCTTCCCTTTATTCTCCTGTGTGACTCTTCTTGCTACGATGAGTCTTGCTGACCAAGATTTGACAAGAAGTTTTTGTAGTTTGTGGGCTAACCTCACATTTCCACTTTTAGAAGCATTATAGATTCGTTTTTGGAGCTTGAAGACGTTTTATTCGGCTGCTTTCCAGTCTATGTCTTTCCATTCCAACGTTGATTTTATCTCTGTTCTGGACATATTTACTCCTACTTAAGAACGTATAATTCCTAAATCGTGAATCTGTGGGCATATCCAACTCATTACAAATTGGCATTAGCTTCGGATTCAATCCCATCTAAGGTGGCTTACGCTAGCTACTACTCAAAGATTCGACCACTTTAAGAGCCTATCCTTAGATTTAATTCGTTCCCATTTCCCGTTGGTATCAGTTTTAGGGTCTTCCTTTTTGCCGAGGTCATTTTGGAGTACCGATAAATATCAAGACTCATATTTATCCCTTAACCTTTGGTGATTTTGACCGCTGCGTATCAACCTAGTTTCGCAACTTTGCTGCTCACGACAAATATAGAAGTTCACTTTCGTTACCCATGACTGAATGCTTGCGAAAATTTTCCATTTAGGTTACGGTATTTGTTCGCTTTTATACCCGCTTCAATGTCAGTAGTCGCTACCTGCTTAACATTGGGGTATATGCTGTCATCGAGGTACTTTCGAGAAGGGACTTGTCAAATCTTGATATTTATTTAACGTAGTTATATTAACTTTTGTTAAATTTTGTCATGATCTGATGTTTATTGACCATGTGATTCTGGTCGTGATTTGACTCACCCTTACGGGAAGTGAGTTGTCTCGGTATCGGGTTTTATCCCTTCCCTATTGACCTGTCTTTCAATATAAAGACAGGTGCTGAGGCCATTACACCTCAAACGAACCGCACGTCTTGATGCAGAGCTGCATAAATTACCTGTTGAGGATTTGGAGTTTTAGCAATCACTTCTACCCGAAATTTATCCATAAAATTTTTCTATATTCAATCAATCTTATAGTTTTATAGTTGATTGATATCCAAGAACAATTATTATTAAAGCATCCTCAGATTGACTATCTAAAAAGTGATAGATTTTTCTTATTTTTGACTTTTAACTTAAACAAATGATACTTTCCCACCGTTTTACAGAAGCTTTAATCTACGCCACTGAGTTACACGCTACCCAAATAGGAAAACTTACAGAACATCCAACATTAAGATGGGTATTTCAATATTTGCAAGGAATTCACTTATTCACAATAAATGGTCGAAAACAAGTAATAAATCTTACATCAGAACGAAGCTTTATTTGAGAAATTTTACCCTCTACTTGTCAAAAATATTATCATTTTCTTTGTGGGTTTAATACCCCACCGTCAACGGGGGTGTTCAAAATTACTTGGGGGAGCGTAGACGCGGAGCGGCTTGTCGAAGACTATCCCCATGTAATTTTCCTCCTGTCTCCTGTCTTCCCCTCCTGGGAGGGGTTGGGGGTGGGTTGTCTCCTGTCTCCTTCTTCAAGACTGATTTGAGTGGTGTGCGACCACACTACCTAATACTCAAAATTGATTGACGCGATCTACGGGAGTATTGTTGCTCCTGTGTTTTCTGGTGATTATAGCAACTTATTGTTCAGGAACAATACTTTAACCCTCGCTTTTTTATCTATACAAGAATAAGTAGACTGATAATTCTGATGACGATGCTTGTACCTTTATTGTACTACATTTTGTGCTTCAAGATGTGGGTCACATTTCTCAGCTTTTAGGGGTAGTTAGTATTGCCCTTGAATATGGAATGAGGATGAGGCCATAGCAGCACTACTTCAGGATGCAATAGAAGATCAAGGTTGGCCACCTGATTTGGACAGAAATTAGACTACAGTTTGGAGAGAGTAACAGAAATAGTAGATGGTTGTACCGATACGGATACAACTCCGAAACCTCCTAGAGAGGAATGTAATGTTCTGTATAAATAAGTTTTCAATATACATATTTAATATAAGTAGTGAATTTAATTATGTAATCTTGAGTTTACAAGAGAATTATGAAATTCTGATGAAGATCATCGGGCCTAAAGGCCATAATTTTTAAAGTTTTGGTAAAGTTCCTCGAAACTACTTGAAATTGCTGATGCTGATTGTTAGGATACTAAGTAATAGAAAAAACTTTGAAATTCATGCTTACTATAAGCAATTAACTGTTGAATTCACAACCTATACTTTTGTGAATTCAAGTATATCTAGCTTTTTGATTGATCTGCAAATAAAATTGCGTTATCAAATATAATTGCCAAAATTTATGAGGTGCTAAAAAGGTTTTAATTATGGTTGAATCATTTACTTTAACTAAAAATCACGGAATACAGTTATTTGATGCAAAAAACAATGAAAATCTGGAAATAATCAATGACAAAACCAAAAACTCTAATTCTCCTTTAGATATTTTATTTTTAATTCCTCATCCTTTTTATCAAGACCGAGGTTCACCTATTGCTGATAATTTAGTTTTAAAATTTTTATCACAACAAAACGATAAAATTGATGTAGTAACCTATCCACAAGGGAAAGATGTTGACTATAAAAATACTAATATATACCGTACAATCAACATCCCATTTGTCAAGAATGTACGTCCTGGATTTTCTTGGAAGAAAATTATTTATGACCTATTAATGTTCCTAGAAGTAGCTAGACTACTTTCCAAGAAACGTTATAGTTTAATTCATGCTGTAGAAGAATCAGTATTTATCGCATTACTACTGA
>NZ_JAAHGK010000275.1:0-6842 GCF_010672505.1 Okeania sp. SIO2B9
TGTATTTAAAACTTATAAATAAAAAAAAAATTAATATTTCTTAAATTTAAGGCAGTATAGCATATAGTATTTGCTTTACTGGTAACATAAAAAACTACAAAAATCAAGCTTTTAGCATAGAAACCTCAAGAGGATAACATTGTGCTGTATTTAGCAGAAGTACAAAAAAGACCAAGTGGTTTTGGTCTAGGTGGGGGTAAAACTGATTTGAAGCTACTAGCCTCTCAGCGTGGTGAACATAATTGGGTGGCTGTACCTGGGGAAGAAGTTATTCCAGCTGATGAAGCTAAGGAATTTTCTCCTGGTTCATTGGTGTTAGTAGATTTGAACAATAGTAAGCAGGTGCAGCAAATTCAAGATGCTGCCCGTCAGTTGGTGAAAATTCTGCAAAATTTCTCTCGCTCTCAAGAAAAATCTAAGACACAATGGGAGGAAATTGAGCAATGGAAAGCTTCTCTAACTTTTCAGGCCCAAGAATTGAATCGTAGAGAAATGGAATTGCAGGCTAAGGAAGAACAGCTTGAAGAACTACAAGCGGAAATTGATAGGTTGGAGCAACAACGTCAGGAAATTAGTCAAGCTCAAGAAGCATCTCAGCAACTTCAGAAACAGATAGAAAAATATCGAGAAGAATTAGAAGCCACTCGCTTAGAATTACACAAACAACAAGAAGAGTTTAACCAAAATCAGGGACAATTTTCTCAAGGGGCAGTTTTAGATGAAGATCAATCTCAGTATATTCGAGATGTACTGACTTGGTTGAATCAGGCGATCGCTCCGACAAATCTTTTGGGAGAAAAGTTAAGTCAGTCTTTAGAAATAGTTAGTTCTCAACAGGAAAGTCTAGAGCAACATGAACAAAGGCGGAAAGAACTGCCAAATACTAATTCTAGTGAAGAACAACAGGAAAATATAGAAAGTTTGGTTAGTCATGTCCAAAACCAATGGGTAGAATGGCGACAAGACCAGGAGTCTTTAGCCGAATTGATTTCGGAATGGAGGTCGCAACAAACTTTATTGGCAAGTAAGCAAGAGTATCGTCAAGTATTGAATAGTCAAATAGAGATAC
This sequence comes from Okeania sp. SIO2B9, assembly GCF_010672505.1. Classification (NCBI taxonomy): domain Bacteria; kingdom Bacillati; phylum Cyanobacteriota; class Cyanophyceae; order Oscillatoriales; family Microcoleaceae; genus Okeania; species Okeania sp. SIO2B9. The sequence continues at coordinate 1,070 of NZ_JAAHGK010000275.1, forward strand.
AGACACAACTTTATGAGCAACTGAGTCATCTATCAACAGCATTGGAAAATGATGGTATTTCTGAGAAAGTAGATGTTGAAGCTCTGGAAAAAATTTCTCTTAATGAGTTAGAGCAACTGGTTCAAAGTTTACAACAAGACTTGCAAAGAGATATGAGTTTTGTTAAAGACCAGGAAGAAGAATTAGCATTACAGCAGCAAGAAATGGATGCTTTGCAAAGAAGAATCGATCAAGCTACTGAATATGACAGAATTAGCTTAGAGTCAGAGCTTTCAGATGAACAAGACTGTTACAAAATGTTAAATGAATCTTTAGTCGGTTCCCAAAGAAATCTTAAGGAAAGGCAAGAAATATTAAGTCAACATCAAGAGGTTCTCTGGCGCAGATTAGGTAGTTCTTCTGGCCAACAACAGCAAAACAAAATAGACTTAAAGGCTACACTATCAAAGGTTGATGCTCAAAGGCAGCAGCTGACAGAGAATTTACAAAGTTTAGAAGCTGAAATTCAAAAAATACAAACAGATGTTGCCCGAAAAGAAGAAATTATCAATAGTCAAACTCGGCAACAAGAAGCGAAAAAAAATGAAATTGAACAACTAGAGTCGAGTTTACGAGAAAAGCAGAAGGCAAATTCACAGGGAGGAAGTGGAGCTATTTATCAGGAAGTTATGTTACCTATGCAAGATTATCTTGAACAACTCAAGCAGCAACTAGAAGAAGTAGTAGGAGAACTAAATCAAGTACAGGATATAGGGACACAGGTGGAGCAGTTACAGCAAGTCCTTCAAAATATAATTGGTCAACGGGATTGAACAAGGCAGAAGGCAGAAGGGAAAATTTGTATGGGGATAGTCTTTGACACGCCACTCAGTGTCTACAAATCCCAAGCAATTTTAAGCACCGTCATTTCAGTTATCAGTTATCAGTACCGACCACTAAAGCCGGAGGCGAGGAAAATACTGAACTGAATATTTTTTCATCCCCTTAAAAGGCTATCCCTTACCCATAAGTCTTGAAACCCTTGTAGGGAGCAGGGGAGCAGGGAGCAGGGGAGAAAGGAGAAAAAATCAATTTAGCTAAGTAAAACTACTGAAGTTGTCAAAAATAAAGTATTTTTCTATACATTTTTCTCCTGAAAAAGCCGATCCAATAACTATCCATAACTCGTCTATTTTCTCAAGCTTTGTGTTAAGAAAGATGTGGGTAAAGTATAGTTAAAAGGGGAGGCTTTGGACCTCATTTTTTGGTAATAGATGCTGGGTTATCAAATTGAAGAAGGCAGAAGGCAGAAGTGAAAGTAGTTACATCTTAAATTTGTGATTTACTCCTACAATAAAAAAATCTTCCATAAAATCTAAAAATTCAATCTTTTTTATTATGTTTTTCTTTCCCTGTTTCCTATTCCCTATTCCCTATATAGAATAATAAAATCCAAGGATGTCGAACTTTGGCGATCGCTCCACCAGGAAATGGGTCTGTTTGAGAACGGTTCGGAGCATCAATTAGATTTGTTAGCTTTTCAATATGACTGAAGTTAGGATGAATAGGTAAAACTTTTTGTAAAATACGTCTTATTACTCTTCTTTGTAATGCTAGAGGAACTTCGCGTAATACTAAACGGTTAATATATTGGACCTGTTGAGACTCAAGCTCAGAAATATTCAGATTATCTATATCTATATCCATCCTTGTCACTTTCTCCAATAGCTTTTCTGTCTCATTTTCAAGATAATCTACTTCTGCGCTTAGTATTTCTGCAGTTTGTGCCAGTGCTAGTTCAGCTTGAGGATTAAACTGGCGTAGCATAGGAAATAATTCCAGGCGGATACGATTACGAGCATAACGTAAATCTTGGTTTGTAGAATCTTCCCAAATACCAATTTTTTGCTTTTGACAAAAGTCGCCTGTTTGACTACGAGTAATTTCTAATAAAGGACGTATTAGTAATAAAGAGGAATTTTCTGTCAGAGGGCGTTGCCAAGTCAAAGCTTGTAGTCCATCAGTACCACTACCACGAATTAAATTATATAGGAGAGTTTCTGCGCGATCACTTGCTGTATGGCCAGTTACGATATATTGACAATTGGACTCTAAAGCAATTTTACTTAAAGTTTGATAACGCCATTTTCTAGCTTCCGCTTCACTTTGATAAACTCGGTCTGCTACTGCTAAAAAGAATGGCAGTTGCCAATTTGTTGCTAAATTTTTCACATAATTAGCATTAGCTTCTGAGTCCGATCGCCATCTATGGTCACAATGAGCTATTGCTAAATACCAACCCCATTTTGATTGTAAATCTAACAGTAACTTAGTTAGGCTTATGGAATCTTGACCACCAGATACTGCGATTAATATTCTTTGGTTTTCTGGTAATAATTTTCGTTGACGTAATGTTTTATGTAGTTGGTCATGTAGTGGTGTCCAATTTTTATTTGGAGATTGATTCACTGGGTATATAAAGAGATAATTGGAAATTAGGAAGAAAGAAGAAATTTTATTTTTAAAGAAGGTTAATTTGCAAGAGTATTTTTTTTATAACAGTTTTCAAATGTAATCTTCAGTAATCAACAGTTAAATTTCACCATTAACATTATCTTGAATGAATTTTTGACGAGCAAAACTAACTACAACCTCTAATTTTACGAGTATGATCGACTAAACTTTGAGCAAATTTATCAAAACGTTCCGATATTTTTTCATTCAATAATTTACCATCACTAGAAAAAGTATTCCAAGCCTGACCAATAGCAATTTGTTCCGGAATAACCCAAGCATGAACCCATCGCATAATTAATCGTAAATGATTCAGTGCATTACTATTTGATTGACCTCCCAAAACACTAATTAAACCTGCGACCTTTCCATCCAAATGTTCAAAACTCATCAAGTCAAGGGCATTTTTCATAACACCACTAACACTACCATGATATTCTGGCGTGGCCAAAATCAGACCATCAGCTTGCTTAACTGTTTCTCGGAGTAGCTGTACATCTGGATATTCTGAATAATCATCCTCACCATTACAAAAAGGGAGATTAAGCGATCGTAAATCCAATATATTTACCTCTGCACCGAGAGCTTCTACTCTCTTAACTGCTATTTCTAGAGCTTGCTGACTATAGGAAGCAGACCGCAAACTACCTCCAATTCCCACGATTTTTACCATGATTTTTGACTAAATTATAATAATTTCTGCTAAATCATATTCATAGCAAATGAAACGATAGAACGTCAATTTTGGTAGTACTTGATAGATTTTATCTGCAAGACAATTTCTGTTTGCGTAGCATGACAAACGGAAAAGTTTTTCTAAAGTGAGTAACTGGACAAAATTAATCACACTCTATGCTTGACTTTTATTTCACAACTTCAAACTCAACTGCTCATCCGGCGGAGTAAAACCCAAATGTCTCCAAGCTGCAGAAGTCACAACCCGACCACGAGGAGTACGCTGCATAAACCCAATTTGCATCAAATATGGCTCATAAACCTCCTCAATAGTTTGAGCATCCTCTCCTGTCGCTGCTGCCATTGTCTCTAAACCAGCAGGCCCACCATTATAATTTTCAATCATCGTCCTCAATAAATTACGGTCTGTCCAATCTAAACCTAGAGGGTCAACATTAAACAACTCTAACGCTTCACTTGCTACCTCAGCATTTACAGGAGTCAACTTTTTCACTTCCGAATAATCTCTCACCCGTCGAAGTAAACGATTAGCAATTCGAGGCGTACCCCGGGAGCGACGGGCAACTTCTTCAGCACCATCTTCTGTAATAGCTGTATTTAAAAGTTTTGCTGCTCGGAGAATAATTAGACTCAGTTCATCAACCTCATAAAAACGTAACCTCTGGATAATTCCGAAGCGATCGCGCAGGGGGGAAGTTAGAGACCCTACCCTGGTAGTTGCTCCGACTAAAGTAAAAGGTTTGAGAGGAATACTCCGAGTCTTAGCAGTTTTACCTTGACCCACTGTAATATCTAACCGAAAATCTTCCATCGCTGGATATAGAATTTCTTCTGTCATTTTGGAAAGGCGATGAATTTCATCTATAAAGAGAACATCCCCTTTTTGTAAACCTACTAGCAAACCTACTATATCTCTCGGTTTTTCAATGGCAGGGGCGGTAGTAATTTTACAGTTAACTTCCATTTCTGCTGCCAATATTAGAGACATGGTAGTTTTCCCTAACCCTGGAGGGCCATAAAGTAGCAGATGGTCTAAAGGTTCTTTCCTCGATTTAGCCGCCGAAATCGCAATATTTAATACTTCTTTCAGGTCTTTTTGTCCGATATATTCTGCTAACTTTTGGGGTCGAATTTTTTCTTCGTTGTTACTATTATTTTTGTCTTCTGCAGTTGTCTGTGCTTCTAATAAAGCTTCTATTTCGTCTGTTTCACTTTTGGATTTTGATTTTTTGGTTTTATATGAACTTTTACTTTCTGAGGCTAAGAAAATGTTTTTATCTGGCCTTTCTGGTTGTGGAGATTGTTTTTTGGAAGATATTATGGCCATAACTGGGAAATGAGTTCTAACATCCCTATTATGATACAAAGAGTTGATTTAATTAATTGTCCTTTCCTATGACAACATCATTATCTGTACCGGAAAATTTAACATTTGAAGAAGCGATCGCCTTAACTCAAGAAATAATGTCTGAGATAGAAACAGGCCAGTTATCGGAAGATAAAATAGGGTCATTAATTGGAGATTTAGTCAAGAGTAAAAATGGTGCTAGAGGATTTTTCGTTAGTTATCTTACAGACTCTAGACCTTTAGCAGATAATCCCTCACCATCAATATTTAGAGCGCTGGAATCATCTCCAGAAACAGTGACAGAATTATTAGTCAAAAATTTGGCCATGTGTTCGGCAATGGTAGTCCATCATCAAAGAAATCAAGACCAGGAGACAGCCTCCCAATCAGAAACAGTGCGATCGCGAACCACAAGACTAATTAAAAGCGTGGATATTCCCAGCTTAAAAGGTGAGATTGAGGAGTTATATCAAAGTACAACTACTGGCCAGGGAAATTACAAGCAGTTTCTAGAACGTTGGGGCTACGATGATGAACAGTTAAAGGTCATTCAGCAAGCAATTGAACCATTACTTTCTTAAGTTTTTGATTAGCTTAAATGTTTAAATATACCACATATATCTTGTAATAACTTTAATTTGTAGAGAGTATTTTGAGCAATCCCCTGATATAATCTCAAAAACTGTAGCCGTCTACTAGCAAAAAGTGATGAAACTGCTGATTGTGTAGTAGATGGAAACAGTAGATTATATACACTTAATATGGGCAATTTTGCTTGAGTGTGGTGTAGAGGAAAAAACGGAAAATAGTAGGACTATGAAAGGAATTGTCCGCGAAACTAGCAGGGTTAGTAGGTGGCTAACCGTGGTAAATACTTATTGGTTGGTAAATCTGAACCTACTATTAACATTAGTACGAAGAGATTTAGAAGCTAGATATAAGGGCTCAATTCTGGGTAATTTATGGCCATTACTTAACCAACTATCCCAACTTTTAATTTATACTTATGTATTCTCAATTATTCTTAAAGTCAAGCTTAACCTAGAAGGGCTACCTGAAGATAGTAAGGTGACATTTGGATTATGGTTATTTGCTGGGTTAATTCCTTGGCTAGCTTTTACTAATGAATTCTCCCCCACTCCCTCATTCCCCTACTCCCCTGCTCAAGACATAGATAGATGAAGTTATTTTTATTTATAAAACATCTGCAAAAGCAGGACGTAATTTCATGTACAC
>NZ_JAAHGK010000276.1:0-6817 GCF_010672505.1 Okeania sp. SIO2B9
GAATTTAGCTGTTGTTTTACCCCATCATTGGGAACAGTATTTGAAGAATAAGAAATCAGTTAAAATTACTCCCAGTTTAGTTCAAAGAGACTTTTATAGAATAATTTCAACTTTGGGAACAATGGCTACATCTCCCAAACGTCGAGGTTATTCTTCTGGAGGTATTAAAGGATATAAAAAAACACCAAGAACTCGTCATCAAGTTATCACAAAAGGGAACAAAAATTCTCGAAAATAACTAAAAGTTGGCATCCCCGTCGGCGATCACTCTCAATTATTTCTATTTTTCAGTGATTAAATTCACTGGAGACAGAGGAACATTGCCAGATATGATTAGCGTAATTATTACACTAACTATTTTGCTTTTTGTCCAAAGTCCAAATATTTAGTGAGACGACTATAGCGCAACACTCAGAAAAAAAAGATTCAATTCGTTTGCGTAGCATTCCAAAGAAAAGGAAAAAGTGTGATTCACAACCCAACAATAAAGATGCGTTTTTTAGGTTTCCTTTGTCAACCCAACCTACAAACTCAATTTTTTATAGAACCCATTTGATTGCTATATAATTATGGTATTCAAGTATTTTTGCGCATCAATTTTGAGGAAAAATCTTCTGTTGGTGTGTTGAATTTTTTGTATTATTTCTCCCCACATATTCCCTTTTCTCTCTTCTGTGTTATACCAATTCCCAAAAATAATACTATACTTGCGATGCAATTTCAGTTATTAAGTAATAATAATGATTCAGTAATGAATGTAGAGGATTATCGGCATTAATACAAAATATAGCAATGAGCGCTGGTATATTTACAAATTGTAGTAGGGGCAAAAGAGCTAGAAGTCTTATATGATCGGCAATTTATTCCCCCTGTTCCCTGTTCCCTGTTGCCTGTTCCCTGCGCACAGCGCTATATCTTATGCCTTTGAACCCTACTAGCTACTCCCCACTCCTTACTCCCTACTTCCTAGGAGATATAGCAAAACTTTTGAGAAATGGTATTACCTCCTGTCTCCTGTCTCCTGTCTCCTGTCTCCTAGCTAAAAAACTTAGTATTTATGAAGATACCACTTAGGGGTTCTATACAGTAGATTTTAAAGTCTTAAGCACCCTTAGTAAAAAAATAAAATAATTATTAAAAAACTCACCAACTATGGTAGGCTTTCTTTAATTCTTTGCCCATAAACATTTTATCCCTGATCATAGGTATGAAATAAATCATGGACACAGATACATAAAACGATAGATAAATATTATCACTCTTATTAACCATGACAATTACTACAGCACCATTTCCAATTGACATAGGAAGCTATAAACCACTTTCTCTCGACCCCACTAACCCAACTCTCACAGACGAACAACGGGAAACACTCAAAGCAAATATTCAACTTTGCCGTGATACTATAATTTTCTTCACCGCTACTGGTGCTGCTAGAGGAGTAGGAGGTCATACAGGTGGCCCTTATGACACAGTACCCGAAGTTATGATTTTAGATGCCTTTTTCCGAGGTGCAGCCGAAAAATTTGTACCTATCTTCTTTGATGAAGCTGGACACCGTGTGGCTACTCAATACTTAATGGCAGCTATAGCAGGAGAACTTCCTGTGGAACGTCTGGTAAATTATCGGGCAGCTAATTCTCATTTACCAGGACACCCAGAATTAGGATTTACTCCAGGGGTAAAGTTCAGTTCCGGTAGATTAGGTCATATGTGGCCTTATATCAACGGTGTGGCAATGGCAAATCCTGATAAATTAGTCTTTTGCTTAGGTTCCGACGGTTCCCAGCAAGAGGGTAACGATGCTGAAGCAGCTAGAATGGCAGTAGCACAAAATCTCAATGTTAAATTGATAATTGATGATAATGATGTTACTATTGCGGGTCATCCCTCCGACTATTTAAAAGGTTACAACCTCAACAAAACTTTAACAGGTCATGGCTTAACCGTACTTGAAGGAGATGGGGAAGATTTAGATGGTCTGTATCAACGAATATGTCAAGCAGCTATAACTGAAGGTCCGATCGCTGTGATTAATAAGCGGAAAATGAGTGTGGGTATCGAAGGTCTAGAAGGTTCTACCCACGGACATGATGTGATTCCTCTAAAGTTAGCGATCGAATATTTAGAAGCAAAAGGTAGAACTGAAGCAGTTAACTATCTCAAGGGTATTGAAAAACCAAAGCAAAGCTACACTTTCATGGGTGTAAGTGATAAAGTTGGTTCTAACCGGAATGTCTTTGGTGAGAGTGTGGTATCTGTCCTCAAAGGTATGAGTGAAGAGGAACGCAAAAATCATTTATTTGTTGACAGTGACTTAGAAGGTTCTTGTGGGTTCAAACAAATTCATGATGCTTTTCCAGAGCGGTTTATTAGTGGTGGCATCATGGAGCGTGGTAATTTTTCTGCTGCTGCAGGGTTTGGTATGGAAGCAGGGAAACAAGGTATTTTTGCCACATTCAGTGCTTTCTTAGAAATGTGTATTTCTGAAATTACAATGGCGCGGTTGAACAACTCCAACGTTTTGTGTCACTTCTCCCACGCTGGTATAGATGACATGGCAGACAATACTTGTCACTTTGGCATCAACAATATGTTTGCCGATAACGGTCTTGATGATGGTTATGAAACTCGCTTATATTTCCCTGCTGATGCGAACCAAATGAAAGCTTGTGTGGAAGCAGTATTTACTCAAACCGGAATGCGGTTTATCTTCTCCACTCGTTCCAAAGTACCAATTCTGTTAGACAGCAATGGTAAAGAATTCTTTGGTGAAGGTTATAAGTTTACTCCTGGGAAAGATGAAGTTATCCGGGAAGGTACAGCAGGTTATATTGTCAGTTTTGGTGATGCGTTATATCGCTCTCTTGATGCAGTGGAACGTCTGAAACAGCAAGGAATAGATGTTGGTTTGATTAACAAACCTACTCTCAACGTCATTGACGAAGATATGTTGCAGAAAGTTGGTGCTGCTCCTTTTGTATTGGTTGTTGAAGCATTCAACCGTCGTACAGGTTTGGGTAGTCGTTTCGGTTCTTGGTTATTGGAACGTAGTCTGACTCCTAAGTTTGGTTATCTAGCTACTCACCAAGAAGGTTGTGGTGGTCTATGGGAACAGTTCCCTCATCAAGGGATCGATCCTGAAGGTATTATGAGTAAGGTTAAAGAATTAGCTAGTTAATTTTCTTTTAAATAGAGTTGTTGGGAAATAAAAATTCAAAAGCCTGAAAAGTTTACTATATAATATTTTCAGGATTTGAGGCTTGAAAAACACTATAAACCTTGACTAATAAGGGTTTTAGCAATTTTTCGGCTTAATTCCCAACAAGTCTAATGGAGTAATATCATGTTCGGATAATCAGTTATAAATAAAATTTCAGAACTGACAGTACCGAATAAATACTGAAATTATCTTGAAATACTGAAATTATCTTGATTTTTCTCCTTTCTTCCCTCCTGAATTCTGACTCCTGACTTCTCGCTAAGTTATTTATAAGTATTCAACCGTTAGCGTAGCTCCCCCGGAGGGGGAACATGATATAATATTATGGTAAAGCAGATTAATGGCTGGATTCTTGAGGGAGTTGTAGCATCTGGTAAAACCACATTAATTACAGAGTTGCAAAAGGTATTAGCGACGAAACATTCTTCTAGAACAAAGGTTTATATTAGTGAACATTACACCGAACGGGTCCTAGAAGATGAAAAAGCCAAGGGAATCTTAACAGCACAAGCTACTATTGATTTGGCCTCTCACATTGTTGAGAAGTTGGAAAGCATTGCCTCTTGGAAATCTGGTAGTAAATTTCATCAGAATCAAGGCAATGCTATGATTGACTCTATCCTAGAAAGGTTTCTAGGTAGTCATTATGCCAACCTAAAAACCTTGGAGTTATGGGATTCAACCTCTGAGGATGAATTCAAAATTAGGAATATTTATAAACTTTTAGAAGAACTAGGATTCTCGGTAGTAATTCTGAAATTGCCAGATTCTCTGATTAACCAAGCTGTAGCTACTACTAAACTTTATAGAAACGCCGCCTGGTCTCGGTATCTGGAAAAAGTAGGAAATGATGAGCAAGTAAGTATCTACTACTTAAATTGGCAAAATAAACTATTTGAATTTTATAACCGCATTAGTAAATTTATCGAGATTAAAACAATTACAGTGGATTCTATTCACCACAGAGATTACTATAGTGAATTAGCAAATTCTCTCGTTAAATGAGTATTAAGTTTATTTTCTTTGATATTGATCAAACCCTTGTCGATTATTCGGGTGCAGTGAGTAATATCATGTCCGGATAATTAGTGATAAAAACTTTCTCTTTCAACTCCAGTTCTTCTTCTTCCTTCTTCTTTCTTCCCTCCTGACTCCTGACTCCTGACTCCTCCATCGTTATTTATTTATAACTGTTCAACCGGAGATGATATAAGGCTGTTGTACGCCTTGTTAAAGAAGAACCAATCTTAAATGGTATTTCTAGTGGAGAGTTTTTGTCCATCTGGAACAATTTAAGAAGCCGTTATACACAGCACATGATATTACTCCTGACTCCTATAAAAAGTCTCACTACTTGTTTGATTTGAGGATAAGTAAAACTACGATAACGACCAATTCCATTAAACCTTAAACAGACGAAAAATAGCACAATAATTTGATAATTTGATTTGGGTATTAATGCTCAACTCTACTATCAATACAATCTCATATTCTTGCTTCTTACTTTTTCATTCCCTAAAAAAAATTCACAGAGTTTCTCAGCGATATCCTTACTTTACTTCTTCCTTATTCTTACTTCTTCCTTCTTAAACTATGATAAATTCTACTCTTATAAATCAGAATATCTCCTTAGAAGACTTCACAAAAAACCCTCCTGAAAAAATGGAATGGGTAGACGGCAAATTAATAGAAAAAAACGCCATGACATTAAGACATGGAAAAATTCAATTGAAGCTCGGTCGTTATTGGGATAACTATAAAAATGCCAGTAAACAAGGTGGAGAAGTTTATACAGATGTACCTTGTCGTACTAACAAACAAGGGCGATCGCCTGATGTTGCTTATCTGACTCCTGAGTTAGTTTCAGAATATGGAAATTATCCTACTTTGCCTCAGAGTTTTCCTTTAAGTGCAGAAATTATTTCTCCTACAGATTTAGCTGAAAATGTCTTTTTAAAAGCTCAGGAATATTTAGAATCTGGTGGCGAAGAAGTTTGGTTAGTTTTTCCTGAGAGTAAATGGATAATAATAGTTACTGAAAATCAAGGTTTAATGTTTACTTCTGGTCAGGTTGTTACTACTCAAAAAATTTTAATAGGTTTTAGTGTGGCAGTAGATGATTTATTAGCTTGAGAATTAATTAGGGTTTGCTGTGAAAAAGTCTTTTGGTCAGGGTAGGAGTCAGGAGAAAATCATATTTCCAACAAAGCGAAAAATTTTCACCTTTGTACTTGACTAACTTCCTTCTAACTTCTAACTTCTGACTTCTAACTTCTCCCTTCTTCCTTCTTCCTTCCTAAATAAAACGAATAAACCAACGTTCCTGAAAACTCACACCTGCTAATGCTTCATACTCTGCCAAACTTCTGACATTTCCTAAACCATAAATCCCAAAATCTTCCGTAGCAGTTTCCATTCCCAAAACCTGACGAAAACGAGATTCAGATATCTTATTTTGTACCCACCAATCTTGATGATCTTCCCAATGTACAACCCGTTTTTTACCAGTATTATAAAAATGCCAACAAACACTAAGATTTGGATGATAAATATCCCATCCCCTCGTCCAAGCTTTCGCAGCAAATAACACCTCTTCTCCAGTAAAATAAATATCTGGGTCGTAGGGTACTTCCTCAATAATTAACCCATCTGCAAAAATAAACCCAGCAGCAACAAAAGCTCCTAGTTGTGGAATACTACATTTACTCAAATCGCCTATTGCTCTCAAACTTAAAATACCAGGATCTCCAAACTCCTTTGCCTCTAACCGACTTGGCGTATCCCCAACCAATTCCCTGGGAGGTCTGTAAGCAGGAGGATAGGTACTCAAAAGAGGTTTTTCACTGGGACACATTTCCAGCATTTTAATCAATTCTATGTCCCAGCCAGGTAAAAATCTCATGTGGGCATCAATTTGTAGAGTATAACGTTCCTTTTGCCACAACTTTTGTACCAAAGACCTCGCCCAACCTACGCCACGAGCTTCAGAAGCAGGCACTGCAATAATACGACAATCTTTAATACCTTTAAGTTTGCTGATATAGTCCTTTTCCTCATCCGTACCATACTGCCAACAAATGCCAAAAGTGAGGCGTTCAGGATGAGTGGCATGGGCGATCGCTTCTTCTACTGTTGGGACTAATTCTAAATCGCGATAGGCAACTATTTGAATAAAAATACTATCCATAAAATTTGTTTATAGCCATCTTAATTATGTTGTTTAAACTATTACTACTTTAGATAGAACAAATCAGAATCCAGTTATTTAAATACTCAAATCCTACTTTAAGCAAAAACTTTGACTTTTTTTACTTTTTTATAAAAATTACAAGCTAAATCCAATTTGATATTGTATCAACGATAAAAAAGAATGCCACAACAAAAAGGAAATTTGAAAATTACGCCTAGAAAGAGCTTCTTCCATACTAAAAGCCACCTATCTCTATATATAGCTCCAATTATTTTCTTCAACATCCGTAGATCCACAAGAGGTAACACTATACCATTGATCTAGATCGCAAAAGACATAAAAATTTTTCACAATAACACTTTGACTAGCCTCACTGAAATTATTCATGCCGTAATTTCAGTGAG
>NZ_JAAHGK010000277.1:0-6810 GCF_010672505.1 Okeania sp. SIO2B9
TAGCTGAAAACTCAGACAACGCAATATTTTTCCTTCTTCCTTCTTTCTTTTTCCTTCTTTCTTCTGCTATAAAATACAAAAGTTGAAACTGAATTTGTAATCAAAATGAATAGTACTGAAAAGGCAAAAAAATACCAAAACAAAATTCAGCGAGTGGGTGTCATTGGTGGAGGTCAGTTGGCATGGATGATGGCGGATGCTGCTAAAAAATTGGGAGTAGATTTAATTATTCAAACTCCTGAAAAAGATGACCCGGCAGTATCTATAGCAAAAGATACTATTTTGGCAGAAATTGATGATGCTCGGGCAACTGCTCAGTTAGCAAATAGTTGTGATGTGATTACTTTTGAAAATGAATTTATTAATATAGATGAGTTGTCGCTTCTGAGTAAAAAAAATGTAATTTTTCGTCCTAATTTATCTGTGTTAAAGCCCTTATTAGATAAATATCAACAGTTGTGTTATTTACGAGATTTAGGTTTACCTGTTCCCCAATTTTGGGAGTGGGAAACAGAAGCTGAAGCAATAAAATTTCCTCTAGTATTAAAAGCACGTCGTCATGGTTATGATGGTCATGGTATTTCTGTTATTCAAGATATTAATAGTTTAAAATATCAGAGAAATTCAAATATTTTCATTCAAGAATTTATCCCTTTTGACCGGGAAGTTGCAATTATTGCTGCTCGTTCAGTGACTGGTGAAATTAAAGTTTACCCAGTAGTAGAAACACAACAAGAAAATCAGGTTTGTCGGCGGGTTTTTGTATGTGATGAAAATTTAGAATTAGTCAAAGAAATTCAAGCGATCGCTCAAACTCTCCTCAATAGTTTAGAAGTTGTGGGAGTATTTGGTATTGAATTATTTATTACTAAAAATCAAACAATTTTAATTAATGAAATTGCTCCAAGAACTCATAACTCTGGTCATTACACTTTGGATGCTTGTGAGACTTCTCAATTTGAACAACATCTACGGGCAGTTTGTGGTCTACCTCTGGGTAGTACCGCTTTTAAGTCTAGGGGGGCAGTGATGGTGAATTTGTTGGGTTATGAATTTGCGGTAAATGACTACTTGACAAAACGGCAACAATTAGCTCAGATTCCTAATGCTTCAGTTTGGTGGTATGGCAAAACAGAATCTCGTCCAGGACGAAAGTTGGGTCATGTAACAGTATTGGTGCATGAGGAAAATTCCACCAAGTGCCGTCAGAAAGCTGAGGCGATCGCCCACAAAATTGAAAGTATCTGGCAGAGTTAACGAAGTCAGAAGTAAGAATTCAGAAGTCAGAAGTTAACCCACCCCTCGCCCCTCCCCCTCCCAGGAGGGGAAGTAGGGGATGTGTGAGCAACTCTCCAAAAATATTTCGACTTAGAAGGCGGAGTTTTATACCAATTTGATAAATGTTTGCTACATTTTATTGAGCGGGGGAGTAGGGAAGTGAGAGAGTAGGGGAGAGGTAAAAATAATAATAATTAACAATAACTGGCTAATAATTATCAAAAAAAATATTCAGTCTGTGTTAATTACTTAATAATTGAAGTGTCACTTAAATATAGCATTCTTTTTTGACGCTTGGTATTAGACCCACATGATTTTGATAAAAATTAAGTGTCAAGGCTCCAATTTATGACTTTTAACTTTTGACTTTTAATTTTTGACTTTTGAGTTTCCTGATAGGGGGTGACATTCAAAAAATAATGGCTATAATAGTTTCTAGGTTCTACTGCGACGTTGGTGACTGCCAAAAATGTTTTTTTGACCTACAAATCAAAAAACATCGGGACCTAGATGTTTGAGTGGCAGTAAACTGAGCTTGCACTCAGAAACTTTAAACTTGAGCCGAGGAACCCACCTGGTATTATCCAGGTCAAAAGCTGAGGTAAGACGGCGTTGCGGTGAACTATTTTTTTTGTGAGCAGGATATAGAAAGGTATTGCCAAAAAATTAAGCTGGGCAATGGTTATCCTAAGGCCAATAATTCTGTAATTTACAAGAAAACTTGCAGCAAGAGTTATGCTCAATACTTGATAAGGTAGCGAAACAAAAAGTTACTTATTAAAGTGGCAAACCAAATAATTTATAAAGTTAAAAATTTAAAATAAAAAGCTAATAAACTAGGGCAAAATCAAAATAATAAATAGAGGAAAAATATTGTAGTTAATTAGGAAGTATACTCGTTAAGTGGCATCATAATTAGAAGAAGTTCCTCTAAACTAAACCAATAGTCTTAAAAACTTAGGGATAGATTCAGTAAATCTAGCATAAATTATTATGATGGTGATGGAAGAATTATCCTTAAATATCCCCCACATTGAACTAGCTGGAGCAAAAAATATTGGAGAATTAGCTGATTTATTTTCAGCCAAGTTATAACTACATAAATCAATGATTCAAATTCATTAGACATCTCCAATAATAAAAAATCAAATCAATTATCGCACAGAAATTATCAATTCTTTCTCCCTACTCCCTACTCCCTATTTTCTGGAGATGTGTATTAATAAATTAGGTTGATTTAGGAAAAAGTAACCTAAAGATATTCTGAATCAATTTTTCTGCTCCTGATAAAGTGACTTGAATATTTGTTGTCGTTTTTTATGGTCAACAATAGGCGCAGGATAACCTATACCCTCTCTTTCATCTGCGGGAATTTTACCAGTAACCAAATATTTCGTATCCACACTCCGCAACTCTGACACCCACTCCCGAATATATTCTGCTTCTGGGTCATATTTTTGTGTCTGAGATGAAGGATTAAATATTCTCAACGGTTTTGGGTCCATTCCACTCGATGCACTCCACTGCCAACCCCCATTATTTGCAGAAAGGTCTCCATCTATCAACTTCTGCATAAAATATTTCTCCCCCCACTGCCAATTAATTATTAAATCTTTGGTCAGAAAACTAGCAACTATCATTCGGCAACGGTTGTGCATCCAACCTGTTTCATTTAACTGACGCATGGCAGCATCAACAATAGGATAACCTGTTTTACCTTCACACCAAGCTTGAAAATATGCTTCATTATTCTCCCAGGGAAAATTTTTCCAATGTGGGCGATAAGGACCTGTTTCTAGTTCGGGATAATGATACATAACATATTGATAAAATTCGCGCCATGCTATTTCTTTTTGCCAAGTTTCGATATTGTCAAATGCTTCATCGCTAGAACAATTTTCTATTAATTCTTGAGTTTTTGCCCAAACTGTCCGAATACCAATAGTACCAAATTTTAGGGCGGGACTTAGTTGGGATGTACCATCAAGACTAGGGAAGTTTCGTTGTTCTTGGTATGAGTATATTGCCCTTTGGCAAAATGTTTCTAATTTTTCTAATGCTATAGTTTCTCCGGGTTCGAGAATGAGTGAGTTTTCCCAATTAAATCCTAATTCTTTCGCAGTTGGTAAATCAATAGTTGCTATTTTTTTTGTTTGTTGAAGTTGCTCTTCAGTTAACCCTTTGAGTAGGGGAATATTGACTGGGTTAGATTTTTTTTTGCTGCTCCAAGTTCTCCAGAATGGAGTATAGACACTATAGGGTTTTTTGGTAGAAGTAAATATTTCTTCTGGGCAATGAAGGAGTTGATCCCAAAATGTTTTTACTTGAATATTTACTGTTTCTAAATTTTCAGTAACTTGGCGGTCGCGTTCTCTACTATAAGGTTCAACATCTAGATTCCAATATACTGCTTTTGCCTCTAGAAAAGTTGCTAATTTTGGTATAGCTTCGGCAGGTTTTCCTGAGATAATTAATAGTTGACTTCCTATTTCTTGGTAGCGTTTTTGTAGATGTTGTAAACAACCAATCATATAGGTTATTCTTGCGGGGGCAATATCGTCTCGTTTGAGAATATTTTGGTCAAGGCAAAATATACCTACTACTTTTTGATTTTGTTGAGATGCTTGTGTCAGTCCGATATTATCTGAAATGCGTAGGTCGCGTCGATGCCAAAAGAGGATTAAGTTAGACATTTATTTTAATTTTATTGTTATAGTAGAAGAAAGAAAGAAGAAGGAAAAAGGAAGAAGAAAAAATCTTACCTTGTCTTAATTTTAAGCTTTTGATTTTTCCTAACTTTTCCTTCGACTGCTATAATTTTCAGTTTACTGTTAATTAGAAAATTTTTGTTTATAGGTAAGCATTTCCTGTGGAATGCTTACGTTTATAGTAATTCCAAGTCAGCTATAATCTCGATTTTAACAAAATTATTAATGATTAATTATTTTAGGTTTTAAGTCTCTAATTTTCACGAAAAAAATCATTCTTTTGTCTTTTTAGTTAATCCTCTTATTTTTCAGGAGAGGTCATTTCAGTTATCAGTTATCAGTTATCAGTTATCAGTTATCAGTTATCAGTTATCAGTACCTCCTGCAATAAGGAGTCTTTAGACCAAAATTTTTCGGTAATTGTTAATTATCGTTTTTATTTATGGGTTTAATACCATTTATCAAAAAGAATGCGATGCTGATGCAAAACTTCAATGATTAAGTAATTAGTAGGATTTAATAACCTTAAGAGCGATGATTAGCCAGTAAGTGCATATTATTCTTATGTTTACTACTCCCTGACTCCCTTATACCAATTACCAAAAGTAATGCTATACTTAGGTAACACTTCAGTTATTAAGTAATTAAACTATCCTAATAAACTTTTTGCTAATTTGAGTCAATTTAATATTAATTATTATTATTTTTATTTCTCCCCAACTCCCCAACTCCCCAACTCCCCAACTCCCCAGCTCAAGAAAATGTAGAAAAGTTTTTGAGAAATGGTATTACTCTCCCACTCCATTCTGGTAGATAACTAAATATCTTCTTCCTCCTTCAATAATTGTTAACTGTTAATTTTTGAACTGTAGTTTAGCTAATAAATATTTCTATTTGTCAAATCAAATAGGTTTTGCAAATTAATTTTTTCTACTTCGCTACTCCTTTACAGTCTTCATTTTTGTTATTTGCTTGCTTTGTTCAAAGGAAAAATTTCATTTTAAGCTTAATACCAATTTTCAGGCGTTGATACTAAATTATTGGTTAATATAGCAGTCAAAGCAAAGCTTAGGAAATATCAAAAACTTAACATTCAGAGAACCCAAGCTTTTTCCTTCTGTTATAGATAACTCATCGCCTAGATAACTAAACGCCTTATTCCTTCTTCCTTCTTACTTCTTACTTCTTACTTCTTATTTCCTAATAAAAATGGTTTAGCCAAGAATAAACTACAGATTGACTTAGCATCAACAATTTCTCCATCAAAGATAGCCTGTTCTAATTCTTGAAGTGTCATTAAAACTGTTTCTATATCTTCATCAATATCTTGCGCTGGTGGACTTTCCAACTTTTCTAAATCTTCTGCTAAAAAAGCATAAATAAATTCATCCGAGTATCCAGGAGCGAGAGGAAATTCTCCTAACTTTTGCCATTTATGAGCGCGATAACCTGTTTCTTCTTCTATTTCTCGTTTGATAGTATCAGCAGGATTTTCATTTTCTTCTATTGTACCTGCTGGAAACTCTAAAATCCTATCTTTAATGGCAAATCTATATTGTTTTACTAAGATTAATTTTCCATTTGAAGTAACAGGAATACATAAAGCTCCACCCGGATGACGAATACATTCCCAGTCTCCTTCAACTCCATTGGGTAGACGTAGATGGTTAACGTCAAAGTTAAATTTTCTACCCTGATATTGCAGACGTTGTTTAATAATTTTGGGTGGTTCTTGATTGTGCATAAAATATCATCAAAAATAAGTTTTAACTATCATATCATCTTTGTCTGAATAAAAGGTAGCTGATTAAAGTCTATCTTCTATAAAATGATAATTAGAGATACTTCTACAGCTCGAGCTATTGATTTTTTGCCAGTCCATAAATGAATTAAATAACACTATGAGCGATGGGCGAAACTTGATAAATTTTTAGGTATAGCACGTCTTATTTTGAGTTGCACCTTGTTTTTGTATAAAAATTATACTAATCAACTAATCTACAAAAATTCAATCTTAGTAACGCTTCAAATAATACTTTTTAATATTAAATATTAAAGCTTGATAGTAGAGGCATTGAATCAGTTAGCCTTCTTTAGGGTAACTGCCTTAATAGCGATTTTTTGTACGATCAGGAATGGCTGAAGCACCACAAAGATGAACCTGTTATTTTTAATCATAAACATGGGTGTTTTCAAGCTAATTAATGCGACCAGTATAGAGATAGAAAAAACTGAAAAAATGTCTAAAATAATTTTTCATAAAAACATATTTATAGATAGCATTTTCAAATTAAATGTCAAACAAAAGTTAGTTATTTACTAACAGTAAAAAATCCGGCAAACCTTCTTGCCTGTTGCCTAAAAGCGTTAGTTTTTTTTAACCCAAATCAAATGAAATTACTAGAGTGAGCTTTTGATATAAATGATATTAATTCCAAGTGATATGTTTATGCTTAATTTTTCCAAAATATAGACTAAAAAATTATTGAGTGAAAGACCTCAATATCAAGTTACTATTGCTTCATTTTTAACGAGAGATAATTATTAATTTTTGAAGAGTAGAAAGCAGATGAAGATATAAAGCTAATGAATTTTGTGCCAGAATATCTTAGAAAATAAGTAGATAGGCATGAAAAAAATTAAGTCTTTAACAAAAAGTAAAGTAGTTTATAAGCCTTTTCCCTTCTGCCTTCTGCCTTCCTAAGTACGATAAATTTTAACACCTACCTACTTAATTAAAAACCATAGTTTACTTAGTGAAGCTGAATGCGAATATATCTGTCCGTGCAAATACAACTACACCTTTTTACCTAATTAAAGTGGA
>NZ_JAAHGK010000278.1:0-6808 GCF_010672505.1 Okeania sp. SIO2B9
GAAAAAAGTTATTTGAGAAGAAGACATAGGGTTTAGAGATAATATTTAAGAATTAATAAATAAATCGGAGTAGTTTTGTAGGAAAATTTCACAATCACTGGTATGCTGTTGCCCGCAGTGTAGAGGTAAAATGTCAGCCTTTCAGCATTACCCTTTGGCATCAATCAATTGTCCTTTATCGGGACTCAGAGGGAAAAGTCCATGCTCTGGAAGACCTTTGTCCTCATCGTTTTGTCAAACTTAGTTCTGGTCGCGCGATCGCCGATGAATTAGAATGTGCTTATCATGGATGGCGCTTTAAGTCAAGTGGCAAATGTTCTTATGTACCTTATTTAGCAAGTAATCAAAAATTGCCTAGCTGTCAAATTAGAACTTTTCCAGTACAAGAGTTAAATGGTTTTATTTGGCTATTTCCTGGAGATAAATCAAAGATAAATTTAGTTTCTCCTTTAGAAATACCTGAGTGGGAACACCTCAACTATATAGCCACCATCTCAGTTATAAAATGTCGAGCCCACTATTCTTATTTAGTGGAAAATTTGATGGATATGTACCACGGACATTTACATCAAAACTGGCAAGCATGGGCAGCAGCAAAATTAATAGATTTATCTGAAAATGACGATCGAGTAGATGCTTATTATCAGGCTCAAAGTTATTACAAAATCGACAAAATTTGGTCTATCTCTCAATTATTATTTCCTAGTTTGCGACAACTCCATCCCGAACCATTAAATGTTAGTTATATCTATCCAAATTGGGTTTCTAACCTGGGCAAAGATTTTAAAATTTATTGTCTTTTATTACCTATTAATGAAAAACAAACCCAAGCTTATCTGATTCATTTTACATCACTTCATGCCTTTTGGCGTTTACATAAACTACCAGAATGGTTTAGAAGATTTGTGAAAAATAGTTTATTTGGTTCAGCTCAAAAACTACTTGATGGATTAGTGCAGCAAGATGTAGAGATGATTGAAGAAGAACAGCAAGCTTATCTGAAAAATCCCCAGCAACGTAGCTATGAGTTAAATAAAGCTTTGGTAAGTACACAAAGATTAATTAAAAAACAAGCGCTCCAATGAATCATAAATATATGCTGAAAATAATAGAAGATCTGTTGAACAGCCGATAAGATACTTATCAAGGAATAAAACTTATCATACATAAGTTATAACCGTATTTAGTGTGAGGTCAAAAGTCCCTGAGTTAAATCAGGTCAAGAAAGAAAAATTGCTCCTTAATGAATCTGGAGGATTCCAAAATGGAGTATAACTTTTGAGGAATTATCAAGAGTTATTCTTCAGGGAGCAGCTATATAGCTAATGGAAATTAGCCTGATCAAAAAGCGATTTTGACAGCAAGCGTATTTCGATCAGGGTGATGAAAAAGAGCAAAGTATTTTTGCCGAGGCAAATTGATACCTGATGAGACTTTAAGGGGTGCAATGATTAATTTAGTAACCTTTTTTCCTCAATATAGTATTAGTTGGCCAGATAATGGAAAAAATATGGAGCAGTAACTTTAGGTACTCAGAATGGTCAAACACAAAAAAAATCTGTAATCAAGTACAGGATGGAACAAGTCAGCGCAATAAATTTGGTATCTATACCAATATGTTTGAGCATAAGGGGGGTAATTTGACTGCTCCTACTGGGAAGATAAGTCCAGTGACAGCAAATAGAGGTCAAGCAGAATAATAATCCTATTCCTTTGCAAAACCAGTAATTAGAATCCCGTGTACTGAAGTTGCGGGAGAAGTCAAAACAGCCAATATAGCAGAAGCAAGAAGCAAGAAGGAAGAAAGAAAAATCTGGCGTTGTCTGAGTTTTAAGCTTTTGATATGTCCGCGCCCTTTCCTTCGACTGCTATATCTCTCACATTATGGATGGAGCTAGTTCAACATGGGTAATACCATTGGCATAATGTTTGGGTTTTTAGGTGGAACAATTTTCGCCAGTGAGGGGGGATACAAAGTCTTACAACACCCTAACCCAAACCGAGAATATCAAAGACTTTCGGAAGCTAAATGGTTTTTGGCCTTGAGGTGGTGCGAACAATTTCCAGCTCCTGCTGGTATCCTTAACTTCCAAGGTCAATTTTCTTTTTATAATCAAGCAGCATTAAGAATTGGAGAACACAATTTTTTACCTCTAGAGTATAGGCAAGAAATTTTTAATCAATGTTTATCCTTGCCAGCAGGTACAACAAAAACTTACTCAATTTTTGCCCCTGATGGTAGTTATTTTAGCTCTTTTGAGGTGATGGGAATTGATATCGATCCTAGATATGGTAGGATTGCTATTGTCAATTCACTCTAATTTTTTCAATCAAAAAAATTAGTAGTCCTAAAATAGTAAGGATAAAGGATATTAGAATTATTCCGTGACTAGGCGTGTTTCCTATTATAGCACTACAAAAAAGTGTTAGGACATTGATAAAATTAAAATTCTTTACCTACAAAGTTTTGACTTGAGCTGATAACACAGTTCCTCCGTCAGGAGGATAGCTGAATGCTTAAAGCTATACTTATCATTAACTTCTTTACCACTACCAAAAAATTAAGCATTAGGTAGGTGAGCAGGAAGAACGCTTATGGCAGCAATAGCAATGTAGATAAGGGCGAAACGGGTTTCAAATATTGCGACAAAATAAAATTTTGTTGTGCGATACCAATCTAATCTAAAGGCGATCGCTACTAACTTGACTAAGGCCACAGTATAGGATAGAGCTGTGGCTATATTTAAGCAGTTGAAGTAGTAAAGACTCAGTATAATTAGGATTGCAGTTCCATGGTATATCATTCCAGGTACAGGAGAACTGGTTTTCTTTTTTCGCAACTTGAGTGTAAATATAGCACTGCTGAAAAATAAAGTATTCAAGATCCACATTGCCATAGCAGCTAAAGAAATATGGCCTGTCGTAGCTATATATGCTAAAGGTGCTGATAGACAGATAGCTGTAAATCCAATGAATTCATTTAGTATAGATTTTTGTTTTTGCTTTAGCACTGCAATACTATCCGCAACTAAAGCTGCTATTGCCATGGCATAGATCCATAGCAAACATGGAGATTGAAAATATAGCCATGCAGCGATCGCCATCGCAATACCTCCATATACCCCACCCCAGATGAGAAAGCGGGGTTTCCAACTACTTCGCTGTTTTATTTGCACGACTAAGGGATGTTCTGCTTGCAAGGCGAAAAAAGCACAGATCAAAGCTAAAGTTGTTGAGTTTGTCCATTCCTGAGCTAAAGCTGCCCCTGTGATAAAGGAGCCACCCAATACTAGCAAAATTCCTTGCTCTGGAGAAAACGTCGGTCTATACCAAGTTTGTAGGTTGGAACGATTTTTATTAGAGGTAGTTGTTGATAACTCAACCATGATTAAACTCCTTAAAGAAGGCGATCGGTTTTGGACGTTAGGTATGATATCAAGTTCGGATTAGCGGTCTTACTGTAGGTTGGGCGAAATGTATCTCACAACCAAAAAAAATAGACATCTGTTGGATTTTCTTCTTAATCCTGCCCATAAGCTGCGAAGGGGTGGAGAAACTACAAATTGGTATTGGCCTTCTCCCTGGACAAACAATTCTTCAACCCTACCTACAAAGTTTACATTGACACTAATCTTTATTAATAGTTTCTTGATAATTCTTCTTAATTATTTCACAAATCACACCTGATTTTTAAGTATTTATTTATACAAAATATTGAAATAGTTAGTACATTAGGGGATTTGTCAATAAAAACTCAAACTTTTATGGTCAGGACTTAAAAAGAGGGCAGTAGGCGAGATAGGTAATTATACTTCATAGAGCTAGTTATGGACTTTTGCATTGAACTAACTAATAAATAATTTAATTGATAATTAGATGCAATTATTTTGGCATAACCTAAAAAGCGATCGCCTCTCAAATCAAAGGGGCGATCGCTTTAATAATCAATTTAACAATCAGTTAGACGTTGCAAAAGAGCGCTAATCTCAACTAGATAGTAGCAAAATCATTAGCATCAATAGCTGTAGGAGCAATACCAAACAAAGTTGCTAAATCTTGTGATGTTGCAGTCTCCTGCAGAATAGTATTACCACCACTAGCAACTACAGTTAAGTCACTGAAAGTCAGACCATCTAACAAGAAGTTATCTGTACCATCTTGGTAATCCAAAATATCGTCACTGCCATCACCAGAGCGCAATATGAAACTGTCAGCACCATTACCACCAGTGAGAAGATCGGAACCTAAACCACCATCAAGAGTGTCGTTATTGCCACCACCTTCTAAGTTATCGTCACCATTACCACCTATGAGTTCGTCTCGACCTCCATTACCTTCTAAGTTATCGTCACCATTACCACCTATGAGTTCGTCTCGACCTCCACCACCTCGGAGGATATCATTTTCAGCTTCACCCATGAGAGTATCATTACCTGCATTACCCTCTAAGATATCATCACCAGTACCACCGAGTAATTCATCTGCCCCACCACGACCACTGATACTATCTGCTCCACCCAAACCTTGGATTAGGTTATCCTGAGCATTACCCTGAATCGGAATATCATCATTTCCAGTACCAACAATACCACCAGGGATCTCAAAATTACTACTATCAAGATCGGCAGCTTGGATATTTATTAAAGTTGCTAAATCTTGTGATGTTGCAGTTTCTCGGATAATAGTGTCAGTACCACTTTGAACGACAGTTACGTCACTGAAAGTCAAACCATCCAACAATAGCTCGTCTGTACCAGGGGTAAAATCACTAATCTGGTCATTGCCATCACCAGAACGCAATACGAAAGTATCGGCACCATTTCCACCATTCAGTAAATCGTTACCTAGACCACCGTCAAGAGTGTCGTTATTGTCACCACCTTGTAAGTCATCAACACCATTACCACCAAGGAGACTGTCTTGACCTCCACCACCAAGGAGAAGATCATTATCTGTACCACCATCAAGGGTATCATCACCAGTCCCACCATCAAGGTTGTCATTACCAGTACCACCAAGGAGTTCATCATTACCTCCCTGACCGTTGATGACATCTGCTCCTCCCAGACCATCAATGCTATTATTCTGATCATCACCGTTAATAGTCTCACTATTTCCAGTACCAAAAATGGTATTTGGGGTAGGGTCGGTAGGGTCAGTAGGGTCGGTAGGGTCAGTAGGATCGGTAGGGTCAGTAGGATCGGTAGGGTCGGTAGGGTCAGTAGGATCGGTAGGGTCAGTAGGATCGGTAGGATCGGTAGGGTCGGGATTGCCAAACTCGAATGCACCAATATCAGCTACACCATTAACAACGCGCTGGAAACCAGTACCTCGTTGGTCAGTAGTTAGACCGAGAGAGTTACTGCCAGCGTTAATAGCAGCACTGCCAGCTTGTAAAGCATGGGTTTGAGTAAGTCCACCGTTATCAGCAAGAGGATCTAGACCAGGGTTAGTGACTCCAGTTTGGTCACCTGTACCGTTGAAACGAGTATTAGCGTTTCCTGTACCAATTAAGTTGTTGCCACCGCTTTGGATGGAATTGCTAGTAGCTCTTAGTTCGTCAACATCATTAGCACCCGTACTATTACGGTTACCAGAAATAATTGTAGAAGTAACAGTTGTAGCCGTTTGATTGGGAGTGGTATCTAAAGCAAAACTTGCCAAACCACCGCCAGTTCCACCATTATTTAGAGTGGGAGTTTGTGCAAAGTTATTAGTAATGGTGCTGTTGGAAATTGTAGCATTGGTAAAATGGCTTAAATTGGGGTTAACGGCAGTGATGTAAACACCACCACCTTGACCGTTTGCTGTATTACCACTAATGGTGCTTTGAGTAACTTGTGTAGTACCAAAGATAGCAATACCGCCACCATCGCCAGTACCAGTAGCAAGTGCTGCGTTGTTATTGATGGTAGAATTAGTAATGGTTGTATCACCAAATGCCATGACACCACCACCATTGTAGTTAGCTTCATTATTGCTAATAGTGGTGTTGATAACATTGGCGGTGCCTAGATCGTTGTTATAGAAACCACCACCATCACCTGATGCAGTGTTGCCTGTGATTACAGCGTTACTGATAGTGATATTTTCATTATTGAATATACCACCACCATCACCAGCGTTAGTAGCATTACTTCCAAAAGCAAACCCACCTGTAATGTTTACTCCATCAATGGTAACTTGAGCTTGGTTATTGGCGTTGCCATCATCAACATTAAATACACGGAATTGACCATTAGCTGCACCCCCTCCATCTATGGTGACTGGATTTGTTTCATCTCCATCAATAGTGAGGTTTTTATCTATTAACAGTTCACTAGCGAGGGCGATAGTCTGACCACCTAGACTGGGGTCAAATTGAATCGTATCACCTGCGGCAGCATCAGTAATTGCTTGTCTTAGGGAACCAGATCCACTATCGTTAAGATTAGTTACTGTAGCCATAGTTTGTTTGACTTTTTAGTATTTTGTTTGCTATTCGTTTAAGCATTGTTAGTTGCTTCTCATCCGGAAAAAATAAGATTAATTTAGATTAATTAATTTTGCCTAAAATCTAATTCAATCATGGCAATAATTTCGAGAAATATCTTCATTTCCCAGTTGAATATTTTCTCAGTAAATCATCAGTTAATCTACTGAAAAATATGGCAAATTTTCTACAATTTTGCAGCAAATTATAGGTAATTTGTAACAATTTTTTTTCATGTTATATGATGTCCGGATAATTAGTGATCAGAAAACTCTCTCCTTCTTCTCCTGTTCTTCTTCTTTCTTCCCTCCTGACTCCTGACTCCTGACTCCTGAC
>NZ_JAAHGK010000279.1:0-6802 GCF_010672505.1 Okeania sp. SIO2B9
TAGCTTTATAAACTAAGGAGTTAGAACTTTCATAGATTTTTTTGATGATATGATAGTTAGTTTGCATAAGCTCTTAATAAATAAGCCATAAGATAAGCCAATCAAGTGAAGTTTAGCACTTTGCTTTATCCTATGGCTAATTTTTTCAATGAGGCTTAATTTAACAAAGACAACTCATTGGTAAATAAGGGTAAGGAGGAACAACAAATTTGATGTTGATTCCTCTTTCTGCAGACCAAATTTCATTAACGAATGGTAATTCTTCATCATATCCTACATCCTTTGCTTTTACCCATTTTTCGATCTTTTCTGTAGTAAGTCCTGTAGTAGATCCCGCTGCATCATTTATATCAGGGCATGGTGGATAAGGAATTGATACTTTGTAGTAGGGACCCCGAGGATTTGCTATACCTGAGTGTGATTTCTCTTCTATAATGCCTCCAAAGTTTTCCCAAACTACCTGTAAAGTAAACATCTGAGACGCTTCATAAGTAGATAGAAGAGGTTGACATAATCTTGTAAATTTTTGATCTTTCCACAAATAAGCTTGTCCACAAAACAACAGATTCAAATTAATGCTTTGCCAATTTGCTTGGTCTGGCATTATTATCATTTGATCTCTTTCGTTCCAGCGATCAAATGTGTGGGCTTGAGGATCATCTGGCCCATGATTGCTACGAAGCAAAAGTTTTTTAACATAACCTTCGCATCCTGGTGTTATTATAGAATTTGTTTCATCCCCGGACCCTTCTAACCATGTTGAGGCAATCAATTGAGATAGTTTTCTCGCCTGAAAAAGTCTTCGCACAGTAGAGTACTGATTTATGAAGAGTGACCTATCTTTATCTGAACTTTCATCTAGGAAGGGCATTACATTATCCATGTTTAATCCCTCATTAGGCAATTTTTGTATTCCAGAAAATACATCATAAGCTGTCGATATATAATCTTCTGATATCTTTTCTATTAATTGCTTTTTTGTACCCGTAAATACTCTTGTTTTTAACCCTAGATTGGGGGATGTGGCATCAGATACTGGTTCAGGAGAATTTGATTCTTGTTCTTTAACTATAAGGATCTGATATAGCTGATGCTCTGGCAAATTTTGGGAATATTTGAGCTGGCCTTGAGAGCCTGGGAATCGTTGATTATTAACTAAAGAAACAGGGATCATAAGTTTTACTTTCTCCTAAAATTGTTGTCAAATTATAAAAAAATTAGTTGAAAACTAAACATTGCACAACTATAAAATGATGCTTGAGTTCAATCTCCATCATTTAATTTCTGTGCAGAGCTAAACACTGAGCTAATTTAACTTATTTACTGTAAGTTATAAAAACATCTGGGATGATCCCAAACAATTTTGTTTACTATCTCCTGAGACAACTTACCCTCAAACTCTACAACATTTTTCACTACATCTATCTAGACGATCCATGTGTGGATAACCTGAACCAAAAATTAAATTATCAGAGCCAATAAACTCAATAATCTGAGTCAGATAAGGTTCTGATGGGTCAACCGCAATATAACATTGACGGCAAAAATACTCGGATAGCATCAACTTTACTATATCTTTGACTTCCCAATGTAAATTTTGAAAAGTAATGATCAATGTTCTATAATTAGGGACATGAAATGTCCAAAATCTAACTCCACCCACACCAGGAAAAACGGCCATCGTCGTGGTCAACAATGTTTCCAATGCCGAGTATATGGTCGCCAATTCGTTGAATCCCCTAAAATTCAACCCTTACTGAGAAATTAAGGTATAAAGCCTCTCCATTCATGGAGAAAAAAGTGGTCGTTTGCGGAGCATTCCGTAGGATGGGATGGATGGGTTTCCTAACCATATCCAATCGACCAAGAGAAGAAAAAAAATTCCTTTTAGCCAATCCTTCTATTACAGAAAAGGCAATTATTAATTATTAATTGTTAATTATTAATTATTAAACAACCCCATGAGGTTGTTATTGACTTCTAAAATACTGTCGATACAAATCACAAGTTAATGTGGCTTTATTTCCATCTAACTTAATTAACCCCATACTACTTAACTGATAAGCAATAATAGGTTTTAATAATATGGGTTCATTAGTATTGACAAGATTTTGTAGAGCGATCGCTAATTCTGGCTCCTCTTCCAACTTCACTTGATGACGTCGCAAATGATTGGCATAAATTCCGGTAGATGTGGCAGCAGTTTCTAATAATTGCCTTATTGTTACATCTTCTCGACTCAGATGATAAATAGCCAGATGCACCAGTGCTGGATGTCCTCCAATGGTAGCCATCAAAAGATTTGCTTCTTCCCCTTCACTCCAGTCGAGTCCGTAATATTGGGCTAATTCCAAGACTGCTTCTAAGCTAAAACTACCTAACTGAATTGGTAACCCGACATTAAAAGGTGACTGTTTAAGTTGCAGAGGCACATAAATTTCAGTGGAGTGAACTACCACTAAACGCAGTTTTTGCCACACAGGTTGTCTTTTTGCTTCCTCATACCACGACCGCAATAGAGTCAAAAAATCTTTTGCTATTTCTGGATACTCAAAAATCTGATTGACTTCATCTAAAGCTAGAAGTAGGGGAGAATTAATTGACTGTAATAAATAGTTGCGGAAGTATAGGGTGCAGCTAACTTTGCCACCAATATCTTCATCCCAATAGTCATCTAAGTTAGGCTCTAGATTTAGTTGATGGGCAATATTAGCACAAAACCAACGTAAAAATTTGTTGATATCATCACTCAAAATGTTTTGCTCTACCCGTTGTAAGTCTAAGTTAACGGTGCAATAGTCCAAACTTTCTGCATACTTTATAACCCTCAACAGAAGTGAAGTTTTGCCCATCTCCTGCGGTGCTTTTATTCTCACCAATGCTCCTGGTTTCTCAATTTCTGCATACACTTGCTTCTCAATATCGGATCGTTGTATGTAAAATGGCGAATTTAGAGAAATAGATCCATTCGGAAAATTTGGTGACATTAGTTGTGTTATACTGATAGAAAGTTTTTCAGATTTTTGAGGTCGGACATTTTTTTTTGAGGTAGCTTGTGGGATGAGACATATTTGCAGTTGCATCCGACAGTTTTTCTTTGTCACCCTTTGACCAATAATATCAGAAATTCGTCTAAATAAATCAGGAGCAACCACACTACTTAGATAACCTGAGCTGTAACCAGCCTCTTCAGCCACAATATTATAGGTCTTATTATCCCAGATACCTCGGATCAGCATAATTTCTGCGGTATTTAAAGGAGGATTTTTGGTTTCTAGTAACTTGCGGTTGATAGTTTCTAAAACAAAATCTAGTTTGATAGAGTCCGCAGTTCGTTTTGTATCCATCTTGCAATAATTAATAATTAATAATTAATAATTACGGCTCTCCTAGACTGGTTATAGCTTCTTAGTAGTTTAAATGAGCTTAAACCCTTAAGTAGCAAAGGATTCAACCAAATCAAAAGGGATGTTCATTAAATTGCTTTTTTGCACTTCCATAACCGTTGCTACGCAAGGATTATGGAGTTTATTTTGTAGTAATTTATCATAGCTACCCTAGAAGAGCCATAATTACTTCTTCTTAAAAAGAAGAGGATTGGTTAAAAAGGAAATTTTTTTCTTCTCTTGGTCGATTGGATATGGCGTTTGCTATCGCAAAGCTTTCCTTACGGAATGGCCGGGCTTGAAATTTTAAATCAGACAAATTACCATTTTCATCAAATAATTCTTTCACATTAGGAACAGGCAATTTATCAGGAATTGGTAATGCTCCTAAAGCGAGACTAACTAATCGTAATTGCGCCAAACAATCAAGTCCTCCAAACCTGCCAGAAGAGACCGTACAAATACCAATCGGTTTATACTTTAAAGCCTGGGGTTCCAGATAATCAAGGGCATTTTTTAATACTCCAGGATAGCCATTTTTATATTCAGGAGTAACAAGTAAAATCCCATCTGCTTGACCTAATTTGGAGCAAAATCGTAGAACATTATCGGGAGGATTTGAACTATCCTGTAATCGCTCTTCTAACATAGGTAATTTATACTCACCTAGGTCAATAAGTTCAGTATCTATTCGGTCTTGCTTAACAAGTTCTGCTAATATAAATTTCGCTACTTTTAGACTTTCCCGACCTATTCGGCAACTCCCTAAAAGAATAGGAATTCTTAGCTTGATTTGGCTTAATTGTTCCATCTTAAATTAGGGAGTATACTCCCATTATAAATTTTAACTATTGATCTAATTTATAGTAAAACTCGCGACTGAGAAAATTAGGGTGATCGCTATCTTTAAACTTCAGAAAAGCAGCAATTACGCACAAACCTTTATTCATATTAGCTGCCAATAAAGGTTCTACTCCATCAAGGTTGTACTGGGCATAGAAAGCTGTTTGGCCAAGATTGTCTACAAATGTTGTTACCTCAACTTGACCCCAATCTTCCGGAGCATTAGCACCATAAACATTAATGAACAGGCGATCGCCCTGCTGAGTTATGGTATACTTCTTAATCCACTCAGTTTGTTCATTAGAATTGATCCAAGTTCCTAGAATGGCACTTAAGTCAACTTGAGCATTGCTATTAGGTTGATAACTCTGGGTTTCACCGTAAATTTCGTTCCATTTCATTTATTAGATATCTCCTCTATTGTTTTCAAGCTTGAGACTATAAAACTATGTACCTTAAAGACGACTAACGGTGAAAAAACTCACGGGAAAAGTGCCCAATACGACCACTACTATCGAGGTAGCGAGTGTAGGATTGAATGCAGAGTATACTTAACTTTTGATTGGAAACAAGATGAGTTTCAATTCCCTCTAGATTAAAAATGGCATGGAATCCTGCTGCTATTAAGGATAAAGTCCCAGATCCGTAGGGTATAGCTTCTGCTTCTCCCCAATCAATTAAACCTCCATCGCTAGCTCCGTAAACATTAATGATTAAACTACCATCGCGATCGCTCAAGATTACTTTCTTAATGTAGTTAGTATCCGACTTGGTATTAAACCATTCTCCCAACAAAGATGAAAGGTCTATGGAGCCATCCACAGATGGTCTTTCATCAGCTTTCATGTATTTGACAAATTGCTTGGTACTTTCCATTGTTTTAATGTTAGTTTCGTTTGATCATTTTCTTTATAGAACCAACTTGGAAGTCAAAAGTTAAAAGTCAGCTCTAAGAAGTTGCAAATCTTAACTGAGATGTTTCAAACCTCAAAGTTCTCACTTTAAAACCTCAACTGAGACTTTTTAAACCTCAACTGTTCCCTGTTCCCTGCTTCTAAAACAAACTTTTCACAAATCCCCCATCTACTTGAATACAGGTTCCAGTGATATAACTCGCTTTTTCCGAAGCCAGAAATACTGCTAAATTAGCTACTTCCTCTGCTGAAGCTGGGCGACGGAGAGGAACACTTTTCATCCATTGCTGGATAACTTCTTCACGAGAACTACCTTGTCTCCTCGCCACTTCATCAGCCACTTCATAAAACTTATCCGTAACAGCAAAAGAAGGGCAGATACTATTAACCAGAATGTTATGCTCCCCCAATTCATTAGCAAGGGTTTTAGCATAAGCAACAACACTTGCTCTTTGAGAATGGGCAATCAGCATACCAGGCTGTTTTGCACCTACTGAAGTCACAAAAATCATCCTACCCCAAGACTGTTTTTTCATCAATGGGAGTAATGCTTCAGCTATAGTCACCTGACTCATAAAGGTCAGATCGAATGATTGCTGCCAATCTTCTTGGTTTAGTTCATAGTGGCGCTTGTAGGGCATCCCACCCACGTTGTTGACTAAAATATCAATGGTGGAAAATTGATTGGTAATGCCCTTGAGCAATTGGGAGATACTATCTTTTTGCTCAAGATCCACTGGGATAGGTGTAATTAATTGTCCCGTCTTGGCTTCTATTTCCTGGGCAGCTTTGAGTAAATTATCTTGATCTCTACTGCAAATAATCACCCGACATCCTTCTTTGGCCAAACCCTCGGCGATCGCTCTCCCGATGCCTCGACTGGATGCCGTCACTAAAGCAATTTTACCTTTTAATCCTAAATCCATCACAAAAACAGTAGAATTAACTAGCTATCAGCTTTTAGCATTTCCGTTCCGGAATGCTCTGCAAACAGCTAGCCTTTTACCGAAAAATGTTGAAATCTCCTGCTAAACGTTAAAAAAATAATCTTGCTGACTGCTGACTGCTGACCGCTGACCGCTTTTTTAACATCTAGCTTGTAAAATTAACCGTTCTTTTTCTCCTGTGAGGGGACGGTGATAGATGAAACTTTCGTTTTCAACAGTTTCAAAACCAGCGCTCAGTAACTCCGAACGCAAATAATCTGCCGAAAACCAATAAAAGTCTTTCACTACTGGGTGAGGATGTACAGGAGCGTCGATCGCCACTGCATCATTAGAAATCAGCAGAATACCCTGGTGAGAAACCAACCAATCTCGTAAACGACTGAAGAGCTTAGTTAAACCCTCTCCAGGTTTATATAAGTGTCCAACCACTCCATCACAGTAAATTAAATCAAAATTTTTGTGTTCCGGTTCCCACTGATTTACATCAGCAAAAACCACGGGCAATCCTTTGTTTCGAGCAATTTCAATGGCATCTTCATTGACATCATTGGCTATGACATGATATCCTTTTTGATGTAAATCACTTTCAACAAAAGCGTTACCACTCCCAATACTTAAAATATTGCTTGTGACTTCGTAGTTAACCAAGGATTCAATTTTTTTGGTAATAAATTCTCGGTAGTTTTGGTTGTAAATTGTTGGTGTTATCGAA
>NZ_JAAHGK010000028.1:0-16857 GCF_010672505.1 Okeania sp. SIO2B9
TTATTTATCAAGAAATTGGCGATGGTATTCAAATAGCTAATATTCTGGATAGTTTAGGAAGAGTTTACTCTGATTCGGGAAATTTAGAAAAATCATTAATTTCTCGATAAAATAAAATAGCTTGACTATAAAAATCTAGTGCTTTGCGTTGACTTTCCAATGGATTTTTTAATTCATTTTTAGCAGTATATAGATAGAAATAGCCAATCCTACTGAGAGTCTTTGCCACTTCTTCAGGTTCGCCAATTTTTCGGTAAATTTTCAAAGATTTATTCAGAACTTCAAATCCTGTTTCTGAATATTTCAATCGATAGAAATAAATCCCGGCAATTTTGTCACGCAAGAGATTAGCTTCAGCTTTAAAATCGCCCGTTTCCTAGTAAACTTTCACAGCTTGCGTTAAAAATTCTACCATTTTTTCCAGGTTTTCTTGATTTCCATAGTATTCAGCAATTTTAATCAGAAAATCTGTCTCTCCTTGATTATCTGGCAATTTTTGATAAATCTTTCTTGCTTGCTTATAAGCCTCTACTTCATTTTTTTTATCTTGTAATTTAGAGTAAATATTTCCCATAGCAAACCAAATAATCGGCTGACGATATTCAAAAATTAAGGCAGTTTCTGAATCTCCGATCTGACTATAAAATTGACTACTTTTCTGAAGTATTTCTAATTCTTTATTGTAGAATTCTAATGCTTTTTCTAAATTTCCCGAATCAGAGTAAACTCTTCCTAAACTATCCAGAATATTAGCTATTTGAATACCATCGCCAATTTCTTGATAAATACCCAATGCTTCTGTGTAAAACTCTAATTGCTTTTCTTTATCCTCTAACCAACCATAGCGATCGCCCATCTTTTTTATCACCAGTGCTTTGCCTTTTTTATCCTCAATTGCTTGATAAATTTTTAATGACTGTTCGTATAATTCCAAAGCTTTTTGTTGATTATCTGACCACCAATAATCCACAGCAATTGTTAATAGATTTGCTTGGGCTTGAACTACCGTAAAATTATCGCTATTTTGAGGTGTAATTTCCCGATAAATTGCCATAGCTCGATTAAATAAATCCCATCCTGCTCCATCATTTTTATACTCAATCAGATTCAATTCACTCAGAAGACCCAAAACAAAAGCTTCCCCTTGTTTATCACCAATTTCTTGATAAATTGCTAAAGATTTTTGGAGTAATTTCTGTTTGCCTTCATTACCATCATATAAATATCGACTCTGAGCCATTCTATTCAGAATCCTCGCTTCTTCAGATAAGTTATTAATTTCCTGGTAAATTGCGAGAGATTTCTGATAAAGTTCTAAAGCATTTTCTGGAGTGCTATGAATTTTTTCTAACAATAATTGAGACTGACCAGAATTGACAAATAAACCATGAAATGATTGAAAATTTCTTTCTTTTTCCAGTCGTTCTAACTCAATAATATAAATACTACCAATTTGACTAAGAATAAATGCTTCCTGGAGGCGTTTATCAAATTCTCGATATAAATTTAATACTTTATTGTAGTGTTCTAATGCCAGCTTTGTTGCGCCAATATCTTTGTAAATTTCACCGAGTTTAATTAAGGTCAATGCCTCTTGAGATTTATCTCCTAATTTTTGCCATTTTAATAGTACTTATTCCCATTTTCTAATAGCTTGTATCTGCTGAGAAGGAATTGTTCTTTGTTGGGCAAAATTTTCAGCTTGATTAACAAATTGTTGTTTATTTATCGGAAGAACATTGTTTTTACTAGGTTCTGCTATTACAGATTTTGAAAAAATTAAAAAGTAGGCAAATAAAATTAGGTTTTGCTGAAATCTTAGTAAGATATTTATTTTATTTAAAAACATTTACTTATCACCTCCAGACGGCATTCATTAAACATCTCTAGAAAAGAGGGAACAGGGATAAATAATTGATACAGCAAATTCCACTTTAATGAGGTACACCCGTCGCGGGCAAGATCCCCGCACTTGCATTCATTTAATTGTTAATCTCTGTAATTTGAGGATAAGAATTGATTTTATTTTGAATTTTCATGCATATGTCTATTAGACTTCTGGACTATAAGAAAGTAAGAAGTAAAGAAAGAGGAAAAATGACTCTGGTGGTCGTGCATTGTCCGGCAATGTTTGTTATAAGAAAAGTGGGAGCATTTTGCTCCCGTGCTAGGTATTCCTGTTTGTTATATACTATTTTCCTGTATACCATTATTATCAAAATAATATGGGTCTAAAACCCCGCCTTTTAAGACGCAATATTTTTGGAGCGGAGTTCAAATCCCCGTTACAAAAATAACTTCTGTACGGGTGGTTCGCGTTTGCGGAGCATTCCGTAGGAAACCACCCCTACTGACTTCTGACTTCGTTAAGCAGGAATACCCTAAGTTTCTAACTGAAAGGATCTAAATCATTACATTCATCCTCATCTCGATCGCTAGGAGCATACTTAGAAGGTGGGCGATCGCTACTCCAGGCCCACCAACTACAACCACACTTACAATGATAAAATTCTTGCCATTTGCGACGACTATTTTCTCCATAGACAGGGGAACGTCGATTAATCCAAACTGCCTGTGCGTCTATTGTACCTGCCCCACATTTAGGACAGGAGAACTGAAAAACATGAATTGAAGATTCTGTCCATTGGGGAGGAGTTGGGCTAAATGCTTCCATAATTTATCCTATATACCATATAAGTTTTCTTATGTCAATATTGTAACTGAAAGTTAAAAAGCATTTCCTGACGGAATGCTCCGCAAACGGCAATTCAATACTCAGCATTACTGCTTAGATTTATAGTCAAACCGAAAGAAAAACAATTTCTAAGGATATTTTAACCCCTCTTAAATTATCTGGCGTATCAGCCGAGTATTTCAGCCCAAGCTAATAACTAAAAGTTGTTAGCCGAGAGTTAGTTAAACTGAAAAGAACAACTTATTTAGGATATAGCTTTGAAATTAAATTAAGCGTTAGAAGGAATAGAGAAAAATACAGTAGATTTATCCCATAAGAAGTACATAGATTAACAATTAAATGTTTCTATTTCAGGCATCTTGCCCACCATAGGTGTACCTTACTAAAGTAGAATCTTCTGTAATTAAGAGATTTTTTTGTAGTCAAAATCCAAGCCCCCGCGCATCCCCCAATTTTGGGGGACTAGAGCAAGCAAATTGACTCTTGTTCCCCCCCAAAGTTGGGGGGATAGGGGGGCAAAATTCAGTATCAAAAAACTTTTCAGATATCCTCTAAAATTGGTTGGGTTTTGATTCCCTATCTACTTCCTTCTTACTTCTTCCTTCTTACCTCTTCCTTCTTCCTTCTTGTTTCTTTATTCAACCCTAATCAAATGAATCTGTTATTAAACTTTATATCTTTAATTGGAATTGTAATTCTGTGTTTTATCGCATGGTTAGGTTCAGAAAATCGCCTAATTATTCCTTGGAAAATTATATTTTGGGGAATAGGATTACAACTATTTATTGGTTTGCTCATATTTGTATTGCCAACCCGCGACCTCATTGCACAAATCAATAATCTCTTAAATACAGTACTAGATGCTTCAGAAGCAGGGGCCAGATTTTTATTTGGCGGCTCTAATTCAGCAATTGTCCCAGACCCTAATCGTATTGTGGGACCAGGCCCAGCAGCTAGATGGATAGTTAGAACCGTAGGTACTCCTTATGTAGAAATTCCAGGCGATCGCCTCACCTCGGATAATCTGAATTTAGGCTTTATTTTTGCTTTTCGTTCTCTCCCACAAATCATCTTTTTTTCTGGGTTAATTAGTCTATTATATCGACTAAATATTATTCAGCCCATTGTTCAATTGTTTGCTAAAATTTTCCAAAAAACAATGAACATTAGTGGAGCAGAATCTTTATCTGGGGCTGCGAATATATTCGTAGGAATAGAATCAGCAATTGCCGTCAAACCATATCTAAAGGATATGACCCGCAGCGAACTTTGTACTATTTTATCTTGTTGTTTCGGTTCGATCGCCTCTTCAATATTAGGCATATATGCAGTTATTCTCAGACCAACCTTTCCTGGTATTACTGGGCATTTAGTATCAGCATCAATAATGACTATTCCTGCTTGTTTTGTACTATCGAAACTGTTGATACCAGAAACCGAGAAACCGAAAACTTTAGGTCATATTCCATCTGAGAAAAAAAAAGAAAATGACCAATTACCAAACCCAATGGATAGTTTAATGAATGGAGGGATAGATGGAGTAAAAATGGCAGTAGGAATTGTGGCAGTAATTATTGTAATTTTAGGATTACTTGCATTAGTTAATGCCATATTTAATGGTTTAGCAAATCTACCAAGTCCTATAGGAAATTTATTTCAAATAATTACTGTACAAAATATCTTAGGAGCGATATTTTTACCTCTAACTTTTCTCACTGGAGTATCTCTAGAATGGAACGAACTTTGGCAAGTTTCAATATTAATTGGACGTAGATTATTTGAAACAAGTATCCCTCCTTATTTTACTTTGGCACAATTAAAAGCGACCGGAGAAATTAGCGATCGTGGCTTACTAATAGTTAGTTATGTTCTTTGTGGTTTTACCCATATAGCATCCTATGGAATTTTTGTCGGTGGAATATCAAATCTCATACCATCGAGGCGATCAGAACTTTCTGCTCTTGGTTGGAAAGCTCTATGGGTTGGTACTCTTGCTACTTTAATGACAGGTTGTGTCGCCGGATTATTTGATTTTGGCGACCCTACTATTTTAGGTCTTTGATAGTAGATGGTAGGTGGTAGGTTAGTAGTTAAATATTCTGAGGAATTTAACTGATAATTTATAGCCATTGCCATTAGATATTTCCAGAAAAGAAGGAATAGGAAATAGGGAGAAATAATTGATGATTTTATAGATAAAAATTGATTTTATTTTGGATTTTTTGAGATGTCTATTAGTACTCTTGACTTACCAAATAATTAAGGTTTAAAGCCTCTCATTTAAAGGATAAAAGCGGTAGATATTCGGAGTTTCCCGTAGGGTGGGATGGCGTTAGCGGAGCGGGTCTGCAAGAACGGGTCTTGGAGCTGGCAGACCATCGACCAAGAGAAAAGAAAAAATTTTTCCTACCGCGTCAATCCTCTTCTTTTCAAGGAGAGGTAATTGTTAATTATTAATTATTAATTGTTGAAAGTAATTCCCGCTGCCCGTGAGGTACACATCTAGCGGGCAAGATGCCCGCACTACAAGAATTTTACCATTCAAATTTGTACATCATTTGTCCGAAATATGCTGTATGTAATATAGGATTTCTCAAGTTACTGAGGTACAGTGATTTTTTGATTTTCTATTCCCTACTCCCTAAAACAAATGAATTTTGTATCTCATCAGGGTGGAAATTGCTATATTAACCTTTCTCTTTCCTTCTGCCATACAACTTTTTTTCAGATACTGTATACCTAAATTATTCTGACTATAGTGACGATAATTTACAGAAAAAAATTAATTTGGAAGTTTAATATATAGGAAGCAAAGAGTTGCTTAAGAAATAGATTGATGATGAATCTGAAACATAGAAAAGCTTTTGCCACTTTTCCCTGTTGCCTGCTATAGTAATTCTAAATGATTTGTCAAAAATATCAGGATATATAAAAACTCTGAAACTTTTACAACTGATAACTGATAACTGAAATAAGATGGCTATATATATGAAAAAATTGCGCTTAATTAGCATAGGATTATTCACAGCTCTAACTTTATTGATTTTCAATTATATTGTCGGAAATTGGCATCAAATATCCTTACTTAAACCTGCCAAAGCTGAAGATGTTACTAATTCATTAATCACTCTGAGTTCTCGCTTATATAAAGACAGTAAATTTGAGATTGGAATTATAGAAGATTATCAACAAAAAATTATTGCTGGCGTACCAGTATTTGAATCCCCAGAAGGAAATTTAGCTTATACTGTAGTAGTCAAACCTCAAGTTAATTTACAACAATTAGATAATCAAACTTTAGCGATAATTGCCATAAATGAATTTGCTAGAGGCGAAGATTTTAAACCACAAGAATTTCAAATAATTAAACCAGGAGAAATTGCTTTACCTTGGAGCGGTAGTTTAACAATAAATAATAATACACAACCGATAAGTGGAATAATTTTAGCTCGTCAGATTGATAGAAATGTATTTTTATTGTTAATTAGTGCCACAGACGCAAAAACAGAAAAAATAACCCAAATTTTACAAGTTTTATCCAAGAGTTTAAAAGCAGTTTAAGCATTCAGCCTTCAGCTATCAGCTATCAGCTATTGCTTTTAGTTTAGGAAAAGCTTTATTAATTGTCTTACTACAAAAGTTTGCTCCCTTGCCCTTAAATTCAGTTGTTAATTTAAACATTATTCTTAAGAACAGAGTTTTGTTGCTGACTGCTAATAGCTGTTTGCGCAGTATTCCGCAGGAAATGCTTACAAAGCAGTTTAATTTCAATCAAAAAAATAATGCTTATAGCAATTAAAGGAAAGGTTAGGAGAGATGAACAGCTTAAAACTCAGACAATGTAATATTTTTCCTTCTTCCTTCTTCCTTCTTCCCTCTTCCTCGAATTTAAAAATTATGAATCCAGAACTTTCCGAAACTACCCGCTTATTAGATATCATGCCTGCTTCTGGGCGAATGATGACAAAAATAGTTGGTAAAAATCAACAACCTACCATTATTGAAACAACCTTTCCTTTACCTTGGAAAAATGACCGGGTAATCTATTTGAATTTTGACTTATGGATGAATTTACCCAAAGGACAACGGGATTTAATCATGTTACGAACTGTCAATTGGTTATGTGAAATTCAATGGTTTAAGCCTAATCTGAATCAAGGTATTTTTGCAGTTGGTTTAATAGGAGTAATTTCCCAATTAAGCGAAGCAGATGTAGTTGGAATATTAGTTGCTGGTGGTTTAAGTACAATTGGTTTAATCAAAATTTGGCAAAATAATCATAGTACACAAACAGAATTAGCAGCAGATGAAATGGCAATTAGAGTGGCAACCAGACGAGGTTATCAAAAAGCTGAAGCAGCAAATTATTTATTACAAGGAATTGAAAATGTAGCCAAAATTGAAGGGCGTAATAATCTGAATTTTACCGAGTTAGTTAGGTGTCAAAATTTAAGAGCGATCGCTGGTTTATCTCCTGTAGCAATTCCGGAAAAAGTGAGAAAAGAATAGGTAGTTCTGCATAGTTAAGACTTACACATAAACGCTATTAGTAGTGGATTGTTTCATCTAAAATAGTGCAATAGAATAGTCAGGAAAAAGTTGCTATTTTAAAGATAACAGCTTTGACTAAAAATGGAAAATCACAAACAGGCGATCGCTGTCAATTGGTAACAGGAAACAAGCGATCGCTATTGAATTGACGGCGTCGCACAGTCAGGAATGATGAAATCCGAAAGTAGATATTTTTGGATAATTCTTTCCTTAATATATGTATAGTTTAAAATCTATTATCATTTGAGCAGGAAATTTCAGTGGCAATTTGCCGTTGTTGAAGCTCTGAAGTTAATCATCTGATTGTCTAATCTGCTCTGTCCTCTGGTGGGTAATACCATTTTGATAAATGTTTGCTACAAATAACTAGGGGATTTTTTAGGAGTCAACCCACCCCTCGCCCCTCCCCCTCCCAACCCACCCCTAACCCCTCCCAGGAGGGGAGGGGAAGTCAGGAGTCAGGAGTCGTATGGGAATGGCTTCAATACCACTTTTTAGGTTGGAAATCATCTTTTTTGTCAAAGGGATGTCTCCTGAAAATTATTTTTATCCCTCTTACTATTCGTAACATTCTTTTTTCAAAATGGTATAACAACAACATAAGGCAATAATTTGCGCGTAACTTTGCTCCATCTACTTTATTAATTAGTGGTGGATTGGCAGAGTAATAATCCATATTTATCCACCCGAAAAATGGCAATGATAAAGCTGATATTTATAACCATCTATTAATAGAAATCCACCTTTATCAACCTGACAGTTTTCTACTGCAATATTAAAATTACTCGCAAAATTTACTAACCATAAATCAAAAGGATATTCCAGTCTATTGATAATTTCCTGAAGTGAATTGACAGTATTTTCTCTATCGGTTTTTTGCTCTACTAAAATAAATTTTACACCCTCTAAATGTTTTTCTTGACAAATACTCTCTTTTCTACATTTTTGCTGAAAAATTTTTCTCATATTCCAAGCTATTCCCATCAATTCCCCAGTTTCAACATGAGTGTTATGAATAGTAGCAATAACTATCGGCTTGTCAGATTTTTTTTCTATCAGAGAGACCAATAAATCTGGTCGGTAATATTTTTGATAGCCTAAATTTGAAACAACAGTTAAGCCACTTAATAAAGCCATTAACCAAATTAAAATTACCGCTTTTTTGCCAGTATTTGTGCAAATTAAGACATTCAAAAACTTACTTTTAACAAACTGCCGTTCAAAAATTTGCGCGAGAATTGCTGCTACAAAAATAATTACTGCTGGAAAATAAACAAAACTGTAACGGGCACCTCTAGTTAGGTCAATACCAAAAATATAAGTAAAACCAAAAAATAATAATTTACTAGCTAATATTACTCCGGCAAAAGTAATGAAATAAATACTAATATCAGAATTTTTTAAGCAATTAATAGTGCCACTAATAAATAGAGGAAATAGCCAGATGAAAAATAAAATCATCACCGCGACAGAAATAATGGCTATAGGAAAAATCGGAGATTCTATCGGCAATAAAAATAACATAGTAATCCCTGTAGCCAGGTATTGAAAAATCGGACTGAGCAAACTTTTTAAGTTACTATCGCTAATCGAAATCCATTTTGTTAATTCACTGCTATAACCATTTTTCCAAAAAGGCAGCCAAACTAAACCACCTGCTAAAGTTCCCAAAATTACTATGTAGAAACTAGCAAGTGATTTGATGAGAGTATGGAGAGAAAATTTACTTGATTTTTTGACTTTTAAACTAGAAAATTTATCTTTTTCTTTTGAGTTTAATACCTCGCCGTCTACAGGGTGTTGAAAATTGGTAGAAGTTTGAGTCCCCATCAAATTTTTCCTTCTTACTTCTTCCCTATTCCCTCTTCCTTCTTTGGTAAAAGTTTGAGTCCTCATCAACTTTTTCCTTCCTCCTTCTTCCTTATTCCCTCTTCCTTCTTTGGTAAAAGTTTGAGTATCCATCAATTTCTTCCTTTCTCCTTCTTCCCTATTCCCTCTTCCTTCTTTGGTAAAAGTTTGAGCCTCCATCAACTTTTTCCTTCTTCCTT
This sequence comes from Okeania sp. SIO2B9, assembly GCF_010672505.1. NCBI lineage: Bacteria > Bacillati > Cyanobacteriota > Cyanophyceae > Oscillatoriales > Microcoleaceae > Okeania > Okeania sp. SIO2B9. The sequence continues at coordinate 9,295 of NZ_JAAHGK010000028.1, forward strand.
GTTGCTTCTTCCCTCTTCCCTCTTCCTTCTTCCTTCTTCCTTCTTCAACAAAAAATAGAGAAATTAATACCATTGCTTCGGCACAGAGAGTCAAAATAAAAAAATAGTGGATGGCAATACCTAAACTATTAACTACTACCCAAATAAATGCCGTAAAAATTGGCAAAGATTGACCTTGCTGAAAATGGCGAATACTAATAATTAAACAACTAAAAGAAGCAATAACAAATAAAATAGCTAAAGTATAATGACGTGCCTCTTGGGCAAGATAAATACCATAAGGAGAAACAGCCATTATTGCAGCAGCAAGTTGTCCCACTAACCGAGAATCAAAAGCCAACTTAGCCAAACCATAAATAGCAGGAATAGAAGCAACACCAAATATAACACTCAAAGACCGCGCACCCCATAGAGAAACTAACTCCCCTTCTTTAGAAAAAAACTGCATCCACCAATGAGTCAAGATAAAATAGACAGGTGGGTGGTTACTATGAGTTAATAGGTGATCGACAACATCCTTAATTTCGGCGTTGGGATGAAGTTGCAGGGGTTGGAGTAAAATATCAGGAGCGATCGCTCGATCTAGCGGTACATCCTGGAAACTATTACCCAAACTAAAAACCAAAGTAGAAAATTCATCCGTCCAAGGTGGTTTACCATCTAAATTAGTCAGACGTAAACAAGTAGCGATCGCTATCCAAACTAGCAAAAGTAACCATTGACTATGTAAACTTCTGCGCCAAAAGTTGACTATTTTCTGATTAATATCTCGATTAAACTTTCTCACTCTTACTTTTAACCTAATAAATATGACCGCTTTCAACTTGACAAACCAAAACCCAGAGACAATTTTAAATCGCGCTTTAGAAGGTTATGACCTATCTACAGCAGAGACACTATTATTGTTATCCCCAACTTCTCAAGCAAATTTCGGAAAACTTGCCTTAACTCAACTTCCCACAGAAATAACCACTATCCAGAAAACAGCAGATCAACTCCGACAACAACAAGTAGGAGATACTGTTACTTACGTTATCAACCGGAATATAAATTTCACCAATATCTGCGAACAACATTGTAGTTTTTGTGCTTTTCGCCGGGATGAGGGAAATGCGGGTGCTTTTTGGTTAGATATCGGTCAAATTCTGGAAAAAGCTAATGATGCCGTGCAACGAGGGGCAACAGAAATTTGTATGCAGGGAGGATTAAATCTTCAAGCTAAAATTGCAGGTAAATCTTTACCTTATTATTTGCAAATAGTAAAAAGTATTAAAGATGACTTTCCTCAATTACATTTACACGCTTTTTCTCCCCAAGAGGTACAGTTTATTGCCAGAGAAGATGGCATGAGTTATGAATATGTAATTGCTGCTTTGCGGGATGAGGGGGTCGGGTCGATGCCAGGTACTGCTGCGGAAGTTTTGGATGATGCAGTGAGAAGAGTTATTTGCCCAGAAAAAATTGATACGGCGACTTGGTTAGAAATACTCAGCACAGCACATCGTTTGGGAATGCCAACCACAAGTACGATGTTGTGCGGTCATATTGAAACCCCTCAACAACAAATTTTACATTTGGAGAGGTTGCGCTTTCTCCAACAAACTGCCATTGAAAAAAATTATCCGGCGAGAATAACAGAATTTATTTTATTACCATTTGTCGGGCAAGAAGCACCTGCACCTTTGCGTCGGAGAGTGGGACGCGACCAACCTGTTTTGTTGAATGTTTTATTATTAACGGCAGTGTCGAGAATATTTTTAGGAAATTGGATAATTAATCATCAACCAAGTTGGGTAAAAATTGGTTTGGATGGAGCAAAGGAAGCGTTGAAGTGGGGTTGTAATGATATTGGCGGTACGTTAATGGAAGAGCATATTACAACAATGGCAGGTGCTGTTGGAGGTACTTGTATGGAAGTCGAAAGTTTGCAAGGAGCTATTAGGAGTTTAGGAAGAAATTATCAACACAGAGATACGCTTTATCAGTATTTGTAGGTTGGGTTGAGGCAACGTTAGCGTAGCTTATCCGCAGGATAAACCCAACAAAGAAAGTAAAAGTTATATATATAGCAACTGCCAAAGCGGTTAGGACTTATGCTAACGATCAATCTCAGACAGGGAAATGCTTTCCCCCCTATTCCCTATTCCCTGTTCCCTGCTATAGATTTGTTGGGTTGCGCTGTCGCTTAACCCAACCTACAAATTTTATCTGAAAAAGACTTTTGCAAGAAGTATAGTCATTTAACTTTAGATTGAGACAAAGCTTTCTTGCTATGAGGGAGTTTCAGACGAAAAAACGCCTCATTTTTAAGTTAAACTACTATATAAAATAAGGAAACGGGAAAGTTGAACATAATCTCAATTCATCAATCCCGTTTTAGGCAAAATTAAAATAAGGCTTTAGTACAGCGTGGCGAGGCAGATAAAATCAACCATACAGTCTTCTGCCTTCTAATACTAAATAGGGTTTACCGATCTAATCTAAAAGCATTGACATATAAAGACAAGTGCCTTTTTGGGGTCGAAAAAAGTGCAAACTTTTCAGCTCTCCATGCTCAAAAAGTTAGTATTTTAGGCAGGAGTTTGGCAGAAAAATCCCAAATTGACAATTCTTACTCCTACCTCCTCGCTCCCGATCCATTTCTCCCCTCCTGGGAGGGGGAGGGGCGAGGGGTGGGTTGTCTCCTGTCTCCTGTCTTCCCCTCCTGGGAGGGGGAGGGGCGAGGGGTGGGTTGTCTCCTGTCTCCTACCCCTACTAAAGAGCGCAAACCCTAAATAGACAGGCGAACTTACATCATACCCATACCAGGCATACCCATGCCGCCCATGCCGCCCATGCCGCCCATGCCGCCCATGCCGCCCATGCCGCCATCCATATCTGGCATCGCAGCTTTCTTCTCAGGTTTCTCAACAACCACAGCTTCAGTAGTTAATACCATACCAGCAATCGAACCCGCATTTTGCAACGCAGAACGTACTACCATTGCCGGGTCAAGAATACCAGCAGCAATCATATCTTCATATTCACCAGTTATGGCATTAAAACCAACACTGAAATCAGTAGAACGTACTTTCTCTACAACTACCGAACCCTCTGCACCAGAATTATCAGCAATCTGACGTAAAGGTCCTTCTAAAGCACGTTTGACAATATCAGCACCAATCTGCTCTTCCTCACTTAAACTACCTTTCAATTCATCAATCTTAGTCGCCAAATGAATTAAAGTAGTACCACCACCGGGCACAATACCTTCCTCTACAGCAGCTTTAGTAGCATTCAAAGCATCTTCTATTCTTAACTTGCGGTCCTTAAGTTCAGTTTCTGTTGCTGCACCAACTTTAATCACTGCTACCCCACCAGCTAACTTAGCGATACGCTCCTGCAACTTCTCCTTGTCATAATCAGAATCACTCTCTGCAAGCTGTCCGCGAATTTGAGCAATGCGCTTTTTCACTTCCTCTGCTGTATCCCCACCAGCAACAATAGTAGTGTTGTCCTTGTTAATAGTGATTTTCCGACCAACTCCCATCATATCTAAATCTGCCATCTCCAGATTCAGACCTATTTCTTCAGAGATAAGTTGACCACCTGTAAGAATAGCAATATCTTGGAGCATAGCTTTACGGCGATCGCCAAAACCAGGAGCTTTCACAGCAGCAACATTCAATACACCCCGTGCTTTATTCACCACCAAAGTAGCTAAAGCTTCCCCTTCAATATCCTCAGCAATAATTAAAAGAGATTGACCCGCACGAGCAACTTTTTCTAGTACAGGTACTAAATCTTGAATAGAGGAAATTTTCTTATCAGTGATGAGAATGCGAGAATTTTCAAACTCAACTACTAACCGATCTTGGTCAGTAATAAAGTATGGAGAAAGATAACCACGGTCGATTTGCATCCCTTCAACAACTTCTAAATCCGTAGAGAGAGACTTAGATTCTTCAACAGTGATTACCCCATCTTTAGTCACTTTATCCATTGCCTCAGCAATCATTTGTCCTACTTCTGCATCGCCACCAGCAGAGACCGTAGCTACTTGAGCGATCGCTCCTCCTTCTACTGGTTTAGCAACTGCTTCTATTTCTTTGACTAGCTGATTAATGGTTTTTTCAATCCCTTTACGCACTGCTACTGGGTTTGCACCAGCAGTTATGTTTTTGAGACCTTCTCTAATCATAGATTGGGCTAAAACTGTAGCGGTAGTTGTGCCATCTCCAGCAATATCTTTTGTTTTGGATGCCACTTCCTGAATAAGTCTAGCACCTGTATTTTCTAGGGGGTCTTCTAGCTCGATATCCTTGGCCACGGTAATCCCATCATTCACTATGTGTGGTGCGCCAAATTTTTTCTCTAATAATACATTTCTACCCTTTGGACCCATAGTGATTCGGACTGCATCAGCTAGGGAATTTATTCCTCGCTCTAGAGCGCGTCTGGATTTATCATTAAATTCTACAATCTTGGCCATATACTTTCTCCTATTGCTTCCAAATAAAAATTTAGCACTCGGTGAGGTAGAGTGCTAGTTCGTGGAAACCGTACCTATAGCAAAAGGCAGAAGGCAGAGGGCAGAAGGCAGAAGGAAAAATCTTGCTTTGTCTAGGTTTTAGGCTTTATATTGCTAAAACTCAAAAAATTCATTGGACAAAATGATTCTGTAGCTGAGTGGGAAGAGAGGGCAAAAAAACGAAAAGAATTCATCAATTCAGTATTTATGGGATGGCGATCGCCAGTTTTTCAAGGAACACAGCCTCTGGGAAAAGTATAATGTCGTGAATATAGCGGAAATTGCTGGAGATGGCTGTTATTGTCCATCTGTTAATGGCTTTGGTTAGACCAATGCTATTTTTAAAGTTTTTGCGGAACATCTAAAGTTCGACAATATTTAGATGTTTTGGTGTTGTTGAATGTTGAATATTTTTTGTCTGGAATTTATCTGAAAAAATCACAATTGTACATTCCATCAATAATAAATATTATTACCATTACAGCAACACCTAAACAGGGCTTACCGATTAAATCCAAAAGCACTGACAGATAAAGAATTTAGCCTTTTTAGGTAGAAAAAAATCCCTGGTTTTCAGTTGAAAACCCTCAAAAAATTAGGATATAAGGCAGAATAATAGCAGAAAAATCAAGGAACAAATATATCTGACTATCTTCTAATTAATTCCTTGTTTCTCCTCACTACTCTCTACTCCTGACTCCTGACTCCTGACTCCTACCCTTGTAATTTTCAGGATTTTTGAAACAAAATTAACTTGTTTTTTGCCTTGCTGCAAACATTCTTTCAAAGCTCATCGCAGCAACTCCAATAATCACCAATAACATTCCCAAAAGTTGTTTTAATAATAAAACTTCTCCAATAACCAAAAGAGCAAATAAAGCAGTCAATGCCGGACCAGAAGTACCAATTATAGATGCTCTTGCAGCTCCAGCAAATCTAATAGCAAAACTATTTAATACATAGCTAGAAAGTGTTAAAATTCCCAGAATAATACCACTAACAATTAAACCAGACCATACATTAACACTAGGGTCCATATTAATATTAACTGACCATTCTGTCGGTAAAGGCATCATCAAACCTAAAGCAGAAAATACAAAAATTCCGGCAAAATTCACTAAACTAAAAGGAATAGGATGAAGTTTTCCTGCTGACATTTGTGTGAGAATAACATACCCAGAAAAAGTAATTCCAGCACCCACAGCAGCCAAAATTCCTTGTTGATAATCACCCTCTCCACTAGGAAGAACTAAAAACCCTCCTATAACAATCAGAACCATAGCAAAAATTCTTATCATAGAAGGGCGATCGCCAAATAATCCCCAAGATACTAAAACAGTAATAATTGGATAAATAAAGAAAATTGTAATAGCAATAGCAGTAGGTATATTACCTATAGAAATATATATTAATACCTGAGATAAGAACAAAAAGAAAGCACTACCAATAACCTTCCACCATAAAGAAAAATCTTTGGATTTGATCAGGCGCTCAATATCGCTCCAAACCGCAGGATAGAGAAATGTTGCGACTATGGGCATCAACAACATTACTACAATGAGTCGTAGTAATAAAATTAACAAAGAATTACCAACATTAGGATTTATCAACCCTTCCACCGGAAATAAGCCGAAAATTGTACTAGGTTGTGGAGGCGTATTAAGGATAACTTTAATACAAACATTAAATAAAGATAACAGTGCTGCTGAAAGTAAAGCCAAAATCAAACCTACCTGAACTTGAGAAGCAGATTTTTTAGGTTTAGCAGTAGACTCAGTTTTGGACTTAGGGGATACTTCTGAGGACTCCACAGGAGATGTCGTCAACATTGATTTTCCTGAAGAAGTAGTATTTGCTGAGTTGTTAGACCCAGACTGAGAAACTTCATAAGTTCTAGATGAAACTGTATGATTATTTTCCAGTTGTGCCTGAAGACGACTGACCAAAGCTTCTAGAATGACCTCACCCTGCTGTTCCATACTACGCATACTATTTAACTGTACAGAAAGGTCACTTTGGTAACTATCCAACTCCTGTTTTAATGCCTCAAATGTCCCACTCACAACACCAGATAAAGAATCTCCAAATTCATTAGTAGTCCCATAATAGTTATTTGAAGGATTAGTCATTGGTAACTCTCCCCCTGGAATACCAGCTTGTTGTAGTCCCGGATCGACACTCTCCGTTAAATCTCTAATTTTTTGGCCTAACTGTTTTTGTAAGTTATTAGCTAAAACCTGGGCTAATTGTTTAAGCCATAATTGTTGCTGGGCTATTTGTCGCTGAGATAAAGATTCGAGTTGTTTAGATTGCAACTGTTCATATTGCTTTCGTAATTTACTGATATCCTCATTAAGCTGTTCTTTCTCGACTCTCAGTCTGTATACATCTTGGCTTAACTGATTTGTCAGATTTTGGCGAAAACTATCTAAGTCTTGAATCACTAATTTCAGGACTTCTTCTGGTGATTTGGGAGTTTCGGCTCCCTGATTTGGGGGTTGAGTATTCATTTTCCCTATAGGTCTTTTAACTAATACCGCGAAAAGTCCCACTCCATAAGGTACGTTGGGATTGGGGCAGAACTAATAAATATGTGGCAGTAATTCCCCACACAGCCCCTAATAAATCGCGGGAATTGATTGTGCTTTAATATAATAAATGCTGGAACTCCAGTATTAATCTCGATAACTAAGTGAATCTCAACAATTAGCCTGTGGAAGATGAGTATTTGCTTCCCTTGTATTTAGGCATTGGCTGTTGAATTAGGAAGCCCACTATAAACAAAGTTTGCTGTTGGGTACTTCACAGGAAAATTGGGTCTGAAGCCTCGTCCTCAAAGGAGGACTTTTCCTAAGATTTCTGTAGCAGAAAATATGCTATAATCTTTAAATTAGTTTCCTATGTTAGTCGCAGTTCTGCCCCAGCAAAACGTCAACCCACCGAAATCTATCGTTCAGTAGGAAGATCAGCGCCTTTAGGCCGGAGAGGATGTCAACTTTTACAGTTTCTTTCATATATATACTTGAATGAATAATGTCCCATTTTTATCGATC
>NZ_JAAHGK010000280.1:0-6792 GCF_010672505.1 Okeania sp. SIO2B9
AGATTTCTCTTTCAACTGTTCGTAAATAAGATTTACTTCTTCTAAGAGCGAACTAGATACCATACTGGTATCAATATCCTTGGGTCGTGGATGGTGTATACTAGTTGCTGATGCCATTAATGTTTCTGGATGAGAACTATCTACGACCTCCGCTAATATCCTCAACCCATGTTCAGGATTTTCACAGAAAGCATCGTAGTTAAGAAAATTCAGAAAATTACTTCTCTGTGCTAAAAGATGTCTGTAACTAGCAACCCAATACTCTAACCAAAAAGCAAGAGAATCAGCCTCTTTCGACTCCCTTTTCTCAAACCAACTATCGAAGTCAACAGGACAGAGATTTTTTCCAAAATCATAGTGACCAATTGCTCGCATATAGTCTGAGGCAAAGCTATCTTCTTGATGAATACGAAGAAAGTTACGATGCTGCTTTAATAACGAGGCAGTATGATTGAATGGATCTCTGAAAGGAATTATCATAATTGAATCAGGAAATAGTTGATTCAGCAGCTTTGTTCGGGCAATATTGAGGTTATTTTTTGAAACATAACGCACCCCCTCTGCATCTACTTGCTTGCGCAGCATGATAATCTTACGCATATGACTGCGGAAAAAATCCTCAAATTCTCGATCTGTTTCATTCTCCCAAGGAATAATACGATCTTTGTGATAATGTCGCTTCCAGAATGTTTTCCATACTACTTCTTCTAATGCTTCTGGACTATCTGGGGTGACTTGCATCCCATCACCATGTGCCCTTTCTTGGGACTCAATATTCTTCTGAAAAGATTTTGAGAAACGATCCCATAGGCAAGGAATTAATACAAATGGCATATCCCGATAACAATGAGTCGCAAACTCTGGCGTACTATCAAAACATTCAAGCAATAAAGTTGTTCCTGCTCGCGGAAGTGCAGTGATAAAAACTGGTCGCTCAATGCGACAAGAGGATAGTTCTTTGGCAAACATGGAATCTTCCATATCTGCCAATGCTATCTGAGCAGTAGAAGTATTAAATGCCAGATAGTACAATGCTCGATCAAGTCCAGAAAAATTACTAGCTTGAACCTGACTTGATGCTTCACCATTAGATTGTTGCCAAGTTTTTTGGGTCTGAGAAGGTTTAACAAACAACACTACTACAGCTAGGATAGTGCTGAGAATCAAAAAGACTGGCGAAAGAAGGGTTTTAAATACAGCATCTAGAGATAGCCAACCCAACTTTTCAGCTAACCATAGTAGTCCAAGAGGTAGGATAACAGATACTATTCCACCAAAAGCAAGAATAAAAAATAATCCAAACAAATCTTTAGCATTTTTTTGTAGTAAGGATTCTTTTTCCTCTTCACTGAGCTGAGAAGAACGAATTATATCCAAAGAACGACCCCCCATGGCAGTTGTCTTTTTACTCTTTTCAACTAGCTGGAAACTTTGGACTAATATGAGGAAACCAACAACAAATAAAGTAGCACCTATCCAGTGGCTCATTGTGCCTCCTCTTTTTGACGATCATTTTCTTCTTCTTTAGATTGCTTACGTTTCCGTAGAAGTCGCTTAATGGGATACCACAAAAAGCCAAACAAAGCTGCAATAATACCTGCAACAAGGGCAAAAAAAGCACCAATGGCGGCGAGACCAGCTCCTGGTCCCACATAGGCCATGGCAGGGTGGGAGATCGTGAGAACAAGAAATAGGGAGGCCAGAAATAACTCTACAAATGTCAATACCTGTTTCATTTTTTTTATATCCAAATTGAGTTAGGGTTTCTACTTGTTAAAAACTACTTGAAATGATTTTAGCTTATTTGTCCTTGCGAAAAATTTGTTCATATTTGAGGGGCAGGCGCTGCACTTCCGAAACTATTCCTACCATTCCTTCATTAACATAGTTATAATATTGCCAGACAATTTCTCCTTCACGGTTGACCTCAAATGCTCTACCATTTACACAGTCTGTAATCAGAACATTCCCGTTGGGTAGCCACTGGTTTTTGCCACAGACTTCTGTAAAAAAAGGCGTATCTTTAGTACCTTCAAAAAAGACCTCCACTTCATTTTCTGGAGCTGATATAAGCAAGATACGACTTTGAGGATTTGCTGATTTTGGCGCACTGTTATTGTTATCAAAGACTGAAAAAGTGTTACCGTCAATAAAATCGGGATCGTGTTGTCTGACAAACAAACCTGTGCTAACAAACTTAATCTTTTCAGTTTCTTTATTGAAAACAAAGACTGTATTGATATTTCTTGGAGAGACCATAATATCCCCACGCTTAAAGAAACCTTCCTCAAGATCGGACGGAAATGGCTTGACATCATTGGCATGGAGTACATCAGCATCACCTCCTACTATTGTTTCCCAGTTCTTGAGGGTTCCTAGGTTAAGCAGTCCTAAATAACCGTTTTGGCGCAGGATTTCTGGAATTGACCACTCATTTAAGATTTTACCATCTGGGGATACTTCTATAATTGTATATTCCCAAATAGGAGGTTTACGATTCGGAAAACGAGAAATCGCTTCAACGTCATCTTTTTCATGAAACTTTTGCCCTGAAACCCAAAGATTTCCGTCATCATGTAAGTGAACAGAGTGGTGAGTTGAGTAAGGTAGCGACCATACTACATCTCCATTTACATCTAAACGAACTAGACCAAGTTCGGAAAAGTTGAACACAATATCTCCATTTTCCATCATGACTATTCCATGAATTGTCGTGCCTGGTCTGGATTTAGGAATCTTTCGTTCGGGAAGGTATTCAAGATTAGGCAGGATTCTTTTCCAGTCAGCATCCCATTCATGGAGTATATTGCCATCCATGTCAAGGATCTGTATTAATAGTTTGGTGTTTTTGTCTGAAAAACCGGTGAGTAAATTTAAACCTGGGTAAGCCTTGTTGGTATTAAGAATTGCTTGTGGGTATGGACTATCCAAACGCTTTAAATACCAAGGTAGCTCAATTTTGGTATCTTCACGAAATTGTTTGAGACCTTTTTCCGCAACAGAAGTTACTTTATTAATGACTTTATAGGGGAAAACCCTATATTTACCAACAGCTACTCCATAGGCAAACACAAGAAAGATCAGGGAAATACAGAACATAATTAGTCCAAATCTGTCTTGCTCTTGAGAGTCTTGTTCTTTTTCTCTAAGTTGAAGGTTATTTTTCATCATTTTTTTATATAGTTCCAAAAGTTCTCGATCTGAATTTATTAAATTAGCAAATATGAAGTGAAAAATAAAATAGGGATAAACTTTAAAATTTTTCCTGACAATCCATGAAGACCAAAATCTAGTTGTTTTATATTTCCTATTAAAAAATAACTGCAAAAACTTAAGTCTTTTTTTCGCTATTAGACTTGTCGCTTTATAATTTTAAAAAATCCCAAAAGCCTTGTTATGTAAGGATTGTAGCTATGAGATATCAAAAATACTTAGAATTATTGCTCTGTCTAGGTTAGAGTTATTTTTTCTCTTTATTTAGCGACAACTCTATTGTTGTACCACTATGGTAAAACTCATGATCACGATAAAAAGAAGTTAACTTTTGATTAATTTTTACAATGATAGGATTAGACTTTTCTACAGCGAAAAACCAATTAAAAATCCATCCGTATCCTCTTATTTTGTAAATAAAGGCAAAAAAGCCAGCTTGAGTATAGTCTCCTAACCATTTGTCTAGCGGATACCATGTCGTCCTAGTATAGGATTAGAATAATTAGTCCGATGATTATGAAGATTTGCCTCGGTCTGATTATCTTGGTTTCCAGAATAATTAGTTATAAATTCTTCTGGAATTTTAGTAAATGTTTTTTCCCGATCGCTAGAGTTAAATAATCCTAAATCAAGAGAACGATAAAAGACTTGTTTAGGAGTAAAAGCTGCAGCAAATTGACTAAGTTTTTCCACCATTAGACTGACTAATTCTGATTGACGGCCTTGTTGTATCCACCATAAAGGATGATGATTTTCTAACAGTTCAATAGCCATTAACTCTGACCGTAATAATCCTACTCCATCTATCTGTGAATCTTGAATTTTTTTAATTGAATTAATTTGACTGAGATTAACGAATAGTTTAGTTCCTATTGGCGGTAAATTTTGATTTTTAAGAGAATTTTCTAGTACTGGCATCTCAAGTTTATGAGGATAATAATTATCTTCTTTTGCCAAATGTACTTCCCCATTATTACCATCAATTAATAAATGGTCACCTGTTTTAATTATATTAGTAGAATTAGTCGCTCCTACAATAGCAGGAATCCCAATTTCTCTAGCTAAAATTGCAGCATGACTTGTGATGCCACCCTGTTCAGAAATAATTCCAGAAACTTTTTTCAGTAATGGTAAATAACTGGGAATAATTACAGGCACAACTAAAATTGCTCTATCAGGAAATTCTTCTACTTCTGGAGGAATATTTTTAATAACTATAGCTTTAGCTGTTACTTTTCCTGATGATGCTACTATGTCTTTGACAATAGGATGTTCAGTATTAGGAATAGATATTGATTTTTCTTCTTTTGCTGATTGTGGCAATTTTGCCAAAGTTTTATCCTCTTGTGGAAATCTTTCAAAATCTGTGATTAAGAGTTCAATTTTTGCATCATTAGACCTTTGAGAAAAACTCCATTTTACTCCGAAATTAGTACCGATACTATTGACTATACCCTGAGTTAATTGAATTAATGATTGTAATTGCTTTTCCTCTAAAACAAATTCTTTTTGTATTTTTTCTGGCAATAAAAAAATTTGCAGTGCTGCTAAAGTTTTGGGAAAAGGAATTTGAGTATGATAATTTCCTTGCCATGTATCTGTATCGCTCACTTTAACAATTCTTGCATCAGGGTTATAAACGATAGTTTTATTACCTAATTTCTTGTTTTCTACGGTGCAATTTTCAGCAGAAATAATATAAGAATCAGGTATAACTTGTCCCAGTTCAATAGATACTCCTAAACCATGAGTTGCTTGAATTTCCCAACTATTAGTAAAAGCTTTAATATTTCCCGAAGCGATCGCTGACTGTATGGGTTGTACTATAACTACTGGTTGAAGTTGTGGAATTTCAACTTGCTGACTATGCCAATATAATAAACTTTTAGCATTAAATATTTCTGCCCAAGCTTGTTTAATTCCTGGGACAAACTCTTCCGGTATAGCTTGACAAATTATTGGTTCTAATATGCCTAAAGTTTTTAGGCGAGGAGATGCTAAGACAAGCTGAAAAATTAATACTTCGGCATTGAGATTTTTAATCGCAGACTCTAGAGATAAAAATAAGTCTGATGGTAAATCAGTAGATGCAATATTGTAGTTAATTGATTGAGAAATTTGTTGTAATTGCTGATAGTTATTGACATTAAAATGCAAGGCATAATTGGGGAATTCAAGTAATAATGGGTCAGACCAATCAATACATTGTAAAAATTGCCAAAAACTATTTGCCGGAATGACAAAACCAGAAACAATTGGATAACCTTGCTCCATGAGATGAGCTAAATAAAAAGCTCTTTCTCCCACTGTTTTCCAGTCTGAGGATTTAATTTTATCTAGCCAGTAAAACTTATGCACAAAACTATTGATTTGCTGACATCAAATGTTAAAAGTAATAGTAGTCTCTAGATTTACCTAGTTGCTCAGTATCCAACATCTTTTTACCTAACTCTAATTCTATAATTCTATCAGTAAATAATTTTGTATCAGAGTAATAGTAAATTATTAACAGATAAACATAAGAAACTATAGCAATCAGGAATCAGATGTGATAATTGAGGTGTTACTTTAAAGCATAGAATATAGTTATTCTTTATGTCTTCATTTCTTCCCTATTTCCTATTCCCTATTCCCTAAAACAAAAGTCTACAATATCTCACAACTAAAATTATATTGCTATATTTAATATTTTAGACTTTTTAAAGGTTTTCACAATGATTAAATTTCTCTGGAAAAAAATACTTAAACCATTTCTGAATATATTTCTTAAGTATAACTGTCCTCTTTGTCAGAGACCAGCAGACAGAGAGTTCTGTAAATATTGCGAAAGACAAGTTTGGCAATGTCAATTTCCTCATGGAGGACAAACATTTCCCGGAAAAATTCCAGTATTTATCTGGGGCGAGTATAAAGATAGTCTCAAACGAGCGATCGCTGCCATGAAATATCAGGATAACCCACAAATAGCAATACCTTTGGGACATTGGTTAGCGGATGGATGGTTAAATTCCCCAGTTTCCAAAAGGCAAGTAGGGACAACAACTCTTGACAAAATCGTCGTTGTACCCATTCCGATGCACAAAAAAAAGCTGAAAGAGCGAGGTTTTAATCAAGCGGAATTATTGGCAAAAAGCTTTTGTGAATTGACTGGTTTGCAGTTACGGCGAAATGGCCTGGAAAGAGTGAAGCAGACCCAAGCATTATTTGGTTTGTCCAGGGGAGAGAGGTTGAAAACGGTTAAGGATGCTTTTACTGTAGGGAAAGATTTCCGCAGGAGTCGTCCCCGTAGTTTAGTGTTGTTAGTAGATGATATTTATACAACAGGTGCAACGGTGAATTCTGCAATTAAGGTTTTGCAGAAAGCAGGTATTAAAGTTGTGGGAGTTTTAGCGATCGCGACTACTAGAAAACCAAGTCCTCATATCGTTTCACTAAAGTCAAAAGTCAAAATTCAAAAATCATAAGTCAGAAGTTAAAAGTCAGAAGTGATATTTTAGGTACTTAAAACTTTTACTATACAGTAATTTCAGCTTATTATTTGACTTCATTTGACTTCATCAGTTACCAACTATTTGTGAA
>NZ_JAAHGK010000281.1:0-6788 GCF_010672505.1 Okeania sp. SIO2B9
CCAATCACGTTCGTTCATTGATAGCCAAAACTTTAGGCTGGTCTGATCCACAAAAGATAGGAATGCACGAACCTTTTATTGACTTAGGATTAGATTCTCTGATGACAGTGGAATTGAAAAATAGGTTGGAGTCAACTTTAGAGACAAATTTGAGTTCTACATTGTTATTTGATTATCCTACTCTTGAGGCGTTGGTTGGGTATTTACCTGATGCAATTCCTCTGGAATTTTCTGTAACAGATAGCTCAGATAAAGAAGGTAATAACTTGTCTGGTGAAGAAATTGATTTTAAGGCTGAAACAATTTTAGACCCGACAATTGTTATTAGTACTACGGTTGGGCAGAATATTGTTAAGCCTAAGAACATTTTCTTAACAGGAGCGACAGGTTTTATTGGAACTTATTTGCTTGATGAGTTATTGCAAAATACCTCAGCCAATATATACTGCCTAATTCGGGCTAATGATACTGATTCAGCTAAACAAAAACTCAAAGATAAATTAGAATCTTATTGGCTCTGGGATGAGGATAAATTTGGCTCCAGAGTTATTCCTGTAGTAGGAGATTTGTCTAGTAAGTTTTTCGGGCTACCAACAGAAGAGTTTGACTTCCTTGCCAATGAGATTGATGTTATTTATCATAGTGGAGCTTGGACTAATCATCTTTACCCCTACAGTATACTCAAACCAACTAATGTTATAGGAACTCAAGAGGTTTTAAGATTAGCTGCTCAAACTCATGTAAAAGCTGTACATTTTATGTCTACTTACATAATTTTATTATCATCTATTAATGATGAAGGTACAGCTATTCTTGAATCTGAACCTTTAAGTGATGAAGCTAATAATTTGACTAATGGTTACTTCCAAAGTAAATGGGTAGCAGAAAAATTAGTAGCGGCAGGGAGGGAGCTAGGAATTCCTACCTGTATATATCGCTTAACGACGATAACAGCAGATGCTAATACTGGTGCTAGTAGAATTGATGATATAGTTTGTCGCTATGTTATGGGTTGTATTGAATTAGGAATGGTGCCAACTTTAGAAGGTAAATTAGAGAACTGGGTTCCTATAAATGAAACAACTAAAGCGGTTGTTCACTTGTCTCAGCAAGAGGTATCTTTGGGTAAAACATTTAATTTAGTCAATCCTAAATCTACATCTTGGAACAATGTATTTGATTTTATTTGTTCTTTAGTTCCTTCTGTGAAAAAAGTTTCATCAAATGATTGGCAGATAGCTTTATCGAATCATCCCGAAAACTCGGTCTATCCTTACTTTTTTGGAGTGCAGGCTGGAACGGGTAAATTGACAGAAGAAGAGTCCAATATACTTTCAGGAGTTACTATTGACGATCGCAATACTAAGAATGGGTTACTCGGCAGTGAAATTGCCTTTAGCTCTATAGACAAGCAATACCTAGAAAAAATGCTCTCATATTTGAACAAAAGTGGCTTTTTAAGCTTACCTTCTTAGAGCTAAATCAGAAAACAAGTTACTTCGGAGAGAAGTAGCTTGTTTTTGGGTGTTGCCGAACCAAAAGATGAATCTTTGCAGAAAAGGTAAATTCCATCTTTGAATTCTTCTTTTTCTAAAACTCTTAGGAGTTACGCATGAACGCTATTAGTAGGGTGTGAAGCACCCTAGCGTAACGGAGCTAGAGCCTGTATATAGTGTCTTTGCGTAAGTCCTGACTCTAATACAATTCATCACAAATCCTCGTAATTAAGTTCTTACTATCTGGAGAGATTAAATGGAAACATCAAAGAACGAACAAAGTACAAGTGTGGATGAAATTATGGAACTCGAACGCGAAACGTGTCGGTACCAAAGTGGAATCCGCTGTATTACTATGACGGTAGATATCTCCCCAACTTTATACACAAAGGATACCAACGGACATAATATTATTTCATGAATATCAGAGAATTTATCAGTCTGATCAAAGTTATATCATGTCCGGTTGAATACTTACACTTTGGAGGAGGTAAGGCAGAAGGCAGAAGGCAGAAGGCAGGAGGCAGGAGGCAGGAGGCAGAAGCGGTGCGACCCCGCGTCGGCGTCAGACGCAAGGGAATGCGCACCAAGAGAGGAAAGAAAAGGTTAGAAGGGAAAAAGTTTTTTTATCACGCTATTATCCGGACATGATATTACTATTCTTTGGAGAAAAGTAGCTTGTTTTTGAATTTTGACAACCTATTTAGGATTGCTGTATGATACAACATGAGTAAGTATTCAATTAGGTATGCATAATAGGCATCATCTGAAAAAAAACAAATAATTAGGGAAGAAAAATGACACAAGGAACAGAAATGACAGATAGTACAGTTGCAAAAGATGCTATTGTTGGAACATGGAAACTTGTCGAGATGAAATGTGTAGATGAGCAAGGAAACATAAGTTATCCCTTTGGCAAAGATCCCGTATCCTACATCATATATACTGAAGAGGGACATATGTCATTCTCAATTATAATGAGTAATCGCTTGAAGATGGGATTACTTGTAGAAGAAATCATGGATATGGGGTATGGTAGAAAACCTAAGATAAATATATTTAAGTATCTTAAAGCAGGTGTTCGATATCTTCAGGCAGTGCAAAAGTATGTTGGTTATATGGGTAAATATGAAATTAAAGATAATAAAGTTATTCAGCATATTGAAATTAGTGTAATTCCAGATTTAATCGGTATAGACATGGAACGGACTCTTGAAATTTCAGGAGATATACTTGTACTAACTGGATCGTATCCGCAGTATAGAGTTGATTCTACTTTGAAACGTGTTTCCTAGTACTCACTGGGTGGCAAGTAAATTGAGTCTTTCTCAGAACGAAGAAAGACAGCTTGAGTATAGTTAATGGTACAGTTGTGAGTTAGTAGTAGATGGATTTTTTCCATCATCAAAGACTTGCTCAAACTACCGTTATTTTCAAGATATATCCTTAATGAAAACTTATGATTGTCAGTCTTGTGGTATGTCTATAGACTGTGCATGAGATGGTAGTATTAATTTAAAAAGGTGAGTGCGTAATTCTGAGGTCTCCTCAGAATGCAAGACACACTCAACAGATGCAGTCGGCTTAGATATTAGATGCCTGTGGACGGAGTGCTGCCGACTTCCGGTAGAAGCAGGAAGTAAAAATTAGAGGAGTAATAACAGATTCAAGGTGCATAGCTTTGAGTAGGTTAAACGTTGCACTTGTAGCTATATAACGTTTTATATCAGTTTTATGAAGGAGTAAGCAAAATGATGAAAACACTGCCAGACGGTCCCAAAACTCCCAAACTTTTGCAGCAACTTCATTGGTTAGTCGATCCAATGAGTTATCTGGAAGGAGTCGCACAAAAGCCATATCGGGATTTTTTCAAGCCAGAGCCTCTTGGTTTGGGCCCCTCCCCCTTGTTCATCAGCCACCCCAAAGCATTACAGCAGATTTTTACGGATACCAAGAGCTTTACAGCCCCCGGAGACCTGAACCAGATTTTCCGTCCTTTTATAGGAGACTACGCACTGGTATGTCTTTCAGGAAAAAGCCACAGACGTCAGCGCCAACTGCTGACGCCTCCCTTGCATGGCGATCGCATGGCTGTCTACGGTGAACTAATCTGCAATCATGCATCTTCGGCCTTTGAACAATTGAAAATGAGTCAAACATTTTTGGCTCATACTACCATGCAAGAGATTGCCCAAAAAGTAATCTTAAAGGTCTTGTTTGGTATCAGGCAAGAAGAACAAACAGAACGCCTTCGGAAATGTGTGAAGAACCTATCAGATATTTTTAATCATCCCTTAAATTATATCTGGATGTTTTTCCCCGTACTGCAAAGGGATCTCGGTCCGTTAACTTCCTGGGGACACTTTTATCGCGAAAGGGAGAAAGTTGACGAAATCATCTATGGTGAAATTAGAGAACGACGCTCTTCACCAGACGACAGCCGCACAGATATCCTTTCCCTATTGATGGCAGCCAGGGATGAAGAAGGTCAGCCCATGAGTGATGTCGAAATAAGGGATCAGTTAATGAATCTGCTGATTGCTGGTAACGAAACCTCGGCAACGGGAATGTCTTTGGCCCTATACTGGATTCATAATATGCCCGAAGTTAGGGAAAAGCTATTGGCAGAACTGGATACTTTGGAGGGGAACTTCGATCCGGCGACAATTGTTAAATTGCCTTACTTGTCTGCTGTCTGCAATGAAGTCCTGCGAATTAATCCCATAGCAATAACTTTGATGCCACGGCTTGTGCAAGAGGAGGTTGAACTATTGGGCTATTCTTTGCCCCCTGGAACACTGTTGATTCCCTGTGCTTATCTCACTCACCAACGGGAGGATTTATATCCCGAACCGAAGAAGTTTAAGCCCGAGCGCTTTTTAGAACGTAAATACTATAACTACGAGTTTCTGGGTTTTGGTGGCGGGAGCCGTCGCTGTGTTGGCAACGCCTTTGCGATGTATGAAATGAAGTTAGTTTTGGCCACTATTCTATCAAAATATAAACTAGAATTGGTTGAGCAGAAACCCATTAAACTTCAGCGCCGAGGTCTTAATATCACTCCGGTTGGGGGTGTAAAAATGGTACTCAAAGGTCAGCGATCGCGGCAAGAAACACCTGTAGCGGCAACTGTATAGAACCTATAACAGCTTGACATTTTCTCTCTTTCCCGCTATAATCAAAGTTTAGCGGGAAAAATCCAGAGAACAGAGCTTACGCAAAGACTCTACATATAGCGAAGGCGAATATCATTTGCGCTCCGCAAAGCTCTAAATTAGGCCCCTACAAATAGTGCTTCACAAGTCAATTTGCGTAAGTTCTGTATAAGAATACATTGTGCTTGAAAATTCCAAATTATTGCTGGATAAATGTGTTTCTTAAGAGTTATAGATTCATTTTCACACCAATCTTATATATACCAATTTCCAAAAGTATTGCTATACTTGGGCAGTACTTCAGTTGTCAACTAATCAGCACAAGCGAAATCACTTTGCATACTAATTTCAGCTTGCGTTAATGTTAATTATTCTTATGTTTGCTTCTCCCTGTAGGGACGTTGCATCCAACGTCCCTACCAACTCCCCTACTCCCCTACTCAACGAAATGTAGAAAAGTTGTTGAGAAATGATATTATAGTCATTACTCCAAAATAGCCAGAATATGTAATTAATTTTGTGTAGGTGCTGATTCATGATTGATAATAGAAAACTCTCTGATCCAGAGCAAGCAATGGAAATACTCAATCGCATTGCTAATGCATCAAATGTAGTGGTGAGCGGGCGCATATTGGGTCCCCTGAGCGAAGAAATTGTCAGACAGGCACTGGATCTTATTCAAGAACGTCACCCTCGGCTTAATTCTCGGATCGTGGGTGATTTGGATAATCTTCGTTTTGAAACAGGTGCAAAAAAAATTCCTTTGCGAGTTGTGGATAAGCACCATGAGGAACAATGGCAAGAAATAGTTCTCAAAGAATTAAACACCCAAATCGAGAGTAGTGAGGTGCTGTTGCGAGCTATACTTATTCAAGACCAGGAGCTTGGTAAAAACAGTGCTAGCCATCTGATTATCACAACAAATCACGCCATCTCGGATGGTTTATCAAGTACTCATTTGTATTCAGAATTCTTGAGCTACTGCTCGAAAGTTGCCTCTGGTGAACCGCTCGTTCCAGTGTCCAGTTTATCGGCGCTTCCATCTGTAGATGAATTACTTCCCCCATCAACCAGAGGCTTCAGGGGTAAGATCAATACCCTGTTGTATTTGCTGCAACTTCAGTTAAAACTGCTTTGGCACAGACCAGAAACATTGGAGAAGAACAAGTCTGTACCTCTTGATTCACTGACTTCTGGCAATATTTATAGAAGTTTAGATGCCGACTTTACTGAACAGTTAGTTAATCGTTGTCGCCAAGAAAAAACGACAGTACAAGGTGCGTTATGCGCAGCGATGATGTTTGCCGCAGCAAGAAAAATCAGGCCACAGCAGAAAACGCGCGTGTCCTGCCGGAGTATAGTTAATATACGCAAATACTTGAAACAAGTAGTTGGCAATGAAAACATGGGGATAATGGCTTCTGGTGTAGATTCATTTCATACTCTGGAAACAAATACATCCTTTTGGGAATTAGCTCGGGATGTGATCCAACAGCTAAAAGTTGGCTTAAAGGGTGATAGTATCTTCATCGATATGTTACTTTCGAGGAAGTTTATTGAAATTCTTATGTCTCGCCCTAGTCAAGCAAATCTAACAGTGGCAGTCTCCAATATTGGTAGAGTAAATATTCCCAAAGTTTACGGTCAATTTGAACTCTCAGAAATCAGTTTTGTTGCCTCACAGCCTACACTTAGGGGGTGTTTTTTTGCTGCAGTTGTCACCTTCGAGGGAAAAATGTTTTTGCATTTCCCCTTTGCTATGCCTTCAGTCAGCCAGGAGACAATGGAGACTGTTGTGGATAGTGCCCTTTCCTATCTAGATGATGCAAGCAAGGGGCGATCAACAGTATTAAAATAATTGGACAAATATTAATAAATAAATATAGAAAATCAATTGATGCTCTACTGTAATATCATGTCCGGATAATCAGTTATAAAAAAACCTTTTCCCTTCTGACCTTTTCTTTTCTCCTGCCTCCTGCCTTACCTCTTCCAAAGTGTAATATCATGTTCCCCCTCCGGGGGAGCTACGAATTGCGGATAATCAGTTATAAAAAACCTTCTGCCTTCTAACCTTGCTCTTTCCCTTCAGCATAGCTGCCCTCAGCATAGCTGCCTTCGAGCCACAGATTATGAT
>NZ_JAAHGK010000282.1:0-6750 GCF_010672505.1 Okeania sp. SIO2B9
TCGTCTCACCGTTTCTGTTACCATTTCACAGGTTATTGATTGAGGATTCAATAACAAAATCAAGTAATCAGATTGGTTGAGTTTTCTTTCTAAATCTGGCAAATATTCTGCTTTTTTGTCGTTATTTTTTGCTATAAAATATTCATATTTATTTGCTTCTATTTGTTCAACAAAAAGAGTAGTAAGTAAATTTATTTTATAGCTTTTGTTTGAAAATATAAGTATTTTTTGCATGGTAAAACTAGGTGATTTAGCAACTGTTTGAAGCAGGTGATAGGTTGTATGTTTTAGGTTCAATAGCGTAGCAACTATAAAATTAAACAATATTATATCTAGTATAGTTGAGTAATTCCAAATATAGCAGTCGAAGCAAAGGCTAGGACAGATCAAAAGCTTAAAACTTAGACAGCGACATATTTTTCCTTCTTTCTTCTGCTATATCTCAAGGTGAGTTGAATAAAAAGATTAATCTCTTCACTAATAATCTTACCTATACTATTTTTAACATTATTTGCCCTCAAAAGTATTAATTATGACAAAAAAAATCAGGTCTCAAGCCTCCCATTGTAGGAGGTACTGATAACTGATAATTGAATTGACATGAGCTAAATATTCTGTTGATATACAAGGCATGATTCCTGACTATAATAATCTCTAAGTTTAAAAGTTAACGGTATTATTTAATTGGCTATAAATAAAAATCCACAGTATAAAATCAATTACTGAATTACTGAAATAAATATTACACATCAAATAGAATTCCCCCATTAGACATCTCCATAAAAGAGGCAGTAGGCAGCTTTGCTGTAGGCAGTAGGGAGAAATAATTGATAATTTCTGGATAAAAATTGATTTTATTTTGGATTTTTGGAGATGTCTATTAGTTATATTTATTCCTAAATTTACTTCTTGCCTACAGCTACCTACTTAATTATAGGTGTTTTTCCCTGAATGATGACAGAAATTTATCTATTCTACATGATTGTGACAGTGGAAACCATGACGAATTTTTGGTATAATGTAGTAATGCTCTTTCAATTGTATAAAAAATATTCTGGGAAAAAGCAACAGAGTGTAAGAGTTTAAAACTGTTTATCAATTTTGGAATTTTTTACAAATTATGTACGGATTACTATAAAAATTAAATGAAAAAAATAATTGATCTGCAAAACAAGAAAAAAATAAAAAAATCAATATATTTTAAAATAATCAACTAAGTTATTACCCGTACAAAATATGAGTTATTGCTACAATCCTACTTGTCAAAAACCTCAAAACCCAGACAAAAATATATTTTGCCAAAGTTGCGGTGCAAAACTAATCCTTAGAGAACATTACCGCCTCCTAAAACCAATCGGAATAGGTACATTTAGCCGGACATTCTTGGCAGTTGATCAAGACATCCCTTCAAAACCAATATGTGTAATTAAACAATTTTTACCTGTAGGCATTCCTGGCAAAAATGCAGCACAAAATATTAGTGAAATAGAAAAAGCATCAGCCTCATTTAGCCGAGAAGCATTACAACTAGACAAACTAGGAAAACATCCACAAATTCCTAGTTTATTAGCCTATTTTGTTGTCTCATCTTATAGATATTTAGTACAAGAATATATAGAAGGTAAAAATTTAGCTCAAGAATTAAAAGAACAAGGAACATTTAACGAACAAAAAATTAGAAAATTTCTGAGAGAAATACTGCCAGTTTTGCAGTTTATCCACAAAAATCAAGTAATTCATCGGGATATTAAACCAGAAAATATTATCCGTCGTGGTACTAATGAGAATGAATATGACTGGGGAAGAAATTTATATTTAGTAGGTTTCGGCGCTGCCAAAGCTATTTCTACTAATCCCGCAGTCAAAAGTGGTACGGTTATCGGTTCTCCAGAATATACTGCACCAGAACAGTTAATTGGTCAAGCTGTATTTGCTAGCGATATCTATAGTTTAGGTGTTGTCTGCATTCAGTTAATGACTCTACTCGACCCCTTCGACCTGCGTCATGGTGAAGAATGGTTATGGCAGGAACATTTACCCAGACCTGTAAGCACATCTTTGAATAATATTATTGATCGGATGTTAGAACCAGCGCTTCAACAACGCTATCATTCAGTAGAAGAAGTACTGAATGATTTAATGCAGACTACAAAGAGTTCTTGGGAAGGGTATGAAAGTTTAGAAAGTTACGGCGATCAAGTCAGAACAGTAGCATTTAGTATTGACGGTCAGACTGTGGTGAGTGGGGGTGAAGATAATAGCATTAAAGTCTGGACTCTGAAGACTGGTAGCGAACCCCGTACTTTGGGGGGATGGATGTTTAGTCATTCGGGATGGGTGCAGGAGGTCGCTTTTAGTTCAGATGGTCAGACTTTGGTCAGTGGTAGTAATGACGGCACTGTAAAAGTTTGGAATTTGGGTACTGGTAAGTTAGTGCGAACTCTAGGTGGTTGGTTGGGTCAAGACTGGGGTGCTGTGCAGGCGATCGCTATTAGTCAAGACGGTCAGATATTGGCAAGCGGTCATGGTGACAAGACGGTGAAGGTTTGGTATCTCAACAGTGGGAAAATGCGAGGATATTTGAAAGGTCATACTGCATGGGTGGAGTCAGTTGCTATTAGTCCTGATGGCAAAGTATTAGCGAGTGGGAGTGGAGATAAGACGATTAAGTTGTGGGATGTAGGGACAGGGAGGTTATTGTTGACTTTGACTGGTCATAGTGATGTGGTGCGGAGTGTGGCGATCGCTCCTGACGGTCAGATATTAGCGAGTGGGAGTAGTGACAATACTATTAGGTTGTGGCAGTTAGCGACCGGAGATTTATTAGGAATATTGCAGCATCCTGATGGAGTGAATGCGGTTGCTATTAGTCCCGATGGTTTGATTTTAGCAAGTGGATGTCGAGATGGGAATATGTATTTATGGAACCCTTATACGATGGAGGAGTTAGGAGTATTGAGTCAGGAAGCAGTAGTTAATGCAGTAACGTTTAGTGTAGATGGTCAAATGTTGGCAGCAGGTTGTGGTGATGGAAGTGTGGGTATTTGGCGGAGGTTGAGTTAGAGTGGGGGAGTTGGGGAGTGGGGGAGTGGGGGAGTTGGGGAGTGGGGGAGTGAAGTAATTATAGAATTATCAAATATTTTCTTGCATCCTGCTTAAGTCGGAAATACTGATAATATCATGTTCCCCTTGCAGGGGAGCTGCGCTAACGGATAATTAATTATAAAAAACCTTCTCCCTTTAAACCAATATTCCCTTCTGCCTTCTGCCTTCTGCCTTCTGCCTTCCTACCTACTAACGCGCTGACCAGACTTTAATAGTTTTGTCATCGCTACCACTAACAATAGTTTGGCCGTCAGAACTGATGGCAATAGAAGTCACTACCCACGTATGACCAGTGAGAGTATTTTTGAGACTACCCGTTGCTAAATCCCAAATTTTGATAGTTTTGTCCTCGCTACCACTAACAATAGTCTGACCATCGGGACTAATAGCTACAGACCAAACTTCGTTGCTATGACCAGTGAGAGTATTTTTGAGATTGCTGATTAATATGATGTCGTTTTCAACTTTAGAAAAAAATCTTAAATCCCAGACTTGAATAGTCTCGTCCGCACTACCACTGACAACATTCTGTCCATCGGAACTGATAGCAACAGAAAAAATCCGATCGCTATGACCAGAAAAAGTATTTATAAGACTACCCGTTACCAAATCCCAGATTTTGATAGTCCCGTCCGCACTACCACTGACAATAATCTGTTTCTCAGAGCTGATAGCTACAGAATAAACTGCTTTGCTATGACCAGTGAGAGTAGCTTTCAGACTTTCTGTAGCCAAATCCCAAATTTTGATAGTGCCATCCGCGCTACCACTAATAACAGTTTGTCCGTCGCGACTGATGGCAATAGAATAAACTGCTTTACTATGACCAGTGAGAGTATTTTTGAGACTACCCGTTGCCAAATCCCAGATGTTGATAGTGCCGTCAGCACCACCACTAATAATAGTCTGTCCATCAGGGGTAATAGCGACAGCAAAAATCTTGTCACTCTGAGTAGCAAAAGTTCCTTGGAGGTTACCATTTACCCAATCCCAAACTTTTATAGTATTGTCCCAGCTACCACTAACAACAGTCTGCCCATCGGGACTAATGGCAATGGAACGAATCCAGTCATTATGACCGCTGAGGGTACGAACTTCAGAAATATTAGTAGCGTAGGAAATGAGGTTGGGGGTTGAAGTCTTAACTGATGCTCTCTCTTTTTGACTATTTTTAGTAGATGAGGATGTTTCCTGTTCACTAGGAATATTATTAATAATAATAGAAGCAATAATAATGCTGAAAGCAATACCAATACCTAGACCTATTTTAACTAAAGTTTGAGCAGAATTTGATGAGGAGGAAGTGGAAGGAATAGTAGTTTTTGGCTGACTATTATGCTGATTACTATTTATTACAACTGTATGTTGTTGTGATATTTCTTGTGGCGATTGATTATTGAAGTTATTATTAATATCAGACAATTCAACTATTACTTCATCAATACTTTGATAACGATACTTCCAATAATCTGACACCATTTTATCTAGAATTAAAACTAATTTATCGCTAACATTAACTTGATTTTTCCAGACAATTTCACCTGTTGAGTTGTCTTTAACTAATTTATTTGCTTGTATACCAGTTAATGCTTCAATGCCAATCATTCCCACAGCATAAATATCACTACAAAATCTAGGCTGACCCGCTGCTTGTTCGCTAGGCATATATCCAGGAGTTCCCACTGCTATTGTCATAGTTGTATGACCCCCAGTTGTAATTGCTAACCCTTTAATTTCTTTCACTGCCCCAAAATCGATTAATACAATTTTTCTATCAGATTTTCTCCGCATAATATTTTGCAGTTTTAAGTCACGATGAATCACATTTTGCTGATGTACATACTGTAAAACTGACAATATTTCAGTTAAGAGTTGAATAGTCCGATCTTCACCAAAATTTTTCCCTGGATAAATTTCTTTTGTTAAATCATTTCCTTCAATAAATTCCTGAACTAAATAAAATTGCCCACCCTCTTCAAAGTAGGCAAATAATCTGGGAATTTGATTGTGTTCTCCGAGACGTTGTAATGTTATTGCTTCTTTTTCAAATAAAGTTTTAGCAACTTGAAAAACTTCTGGTCGTGGGTCATATGGGGCTAGTTGTTTTACCACACATTGAGGATGATTGGGAAGGTCTAAATCTAGTGCTAAATAAGTAGTCCCGAAACCACCTTTACCTAACTCTGATATAATTTTATAGCGATGTCTAAGTATTTTGTTAATCATTATTTTTTTTGATAAATTTATAGCTTTTTTTAGGAGTCAGGAATTATAAAATAGTTAGAGTAGTTTAATCTTTTAAATATTTTTAAGCCGATTTATTAATCAAAGTAATCTTTTAGCTATAATATTTATTTTAGGGGTCAATTTAATCTTTGAACTTTTTTTTACTAGGCAATATAGCTACGCTAGGCTGCACCGATATAATCTTGGGCATTTAATTTTATAGTTAGTAATTGGGATTGACTCATAATTGCTTTTTCGATTCTGGCTATAAGTTGGGGAACTAATTTGCGTTTTTCTGACTAAGTGGTATCTATATTTTGAGAAGTTAGCAATTTTGGTTTTTCATCTTGCAAAAGTTATTTTCAAATTACAATAACTTGTTGAATTAAATTGCGATTATTTTTATTAGCTAATTTTTTAATTTTTGCCATTAATTCATCAGGTAAGTCATTAATTGTGAGATTTGCCATAATTATTTCTTGATTTTTTTTGAATTGGATTTATATTTTAATATTTTAACCAATTTGTAGGTTGGGTTGAGGAACGTAGCTTGCTTCTCCGCAGGAGTAACCCAACAAATACTTACAGCAAATTTCAGGTTTATGAAGTACAGTAGGAGTATATTTTCAAACAGTTTTTGAACTGTTGAATTAAGGTTTGATTATTGTTGGTCTGAGGTACTGGAATTACTGTGCTACATTTATATGGAATAGGCTGCATAATTGTTCGGTTGCGCTATCGCTTAACCCAACCTACTGTAACTAACCCCTCGCAATGACAATTAAGTACATATTGTGATGGCAAGTGGAACGGAGTGGGGTTCAATAATGGATAATGGATAATGGATAATGGATAATTACCTTTCCCTAAAAGGAAGAGGATTGAATAAAAGGAAAATTTTTTCTCTCTTGGTCGATTGGATATGGCGTTAGCGGAGCGGCTCTGCAAGAGCGGGTCTCCTCGCCATCCCACCTTACGGGAAGCTCCGAAGATCGACCGCTTGTTTCTCCTTGCTCATGAGAGGCTTTAAACCTTTATTTTTCGGTGAAAATTCTCAGTGCTAGCTATGGAAATGTTGAAATAAAGAAAACTCCCTACAAATTACTTGCTAAAACTTTTTTCTGTTGATGAATCAAAGGCTTATATTTTATCATGCTCATCAAGCTTCTTTGAGATAGTACAAATAAGATAATGAGACTGCGACAAACTAAACTGTAAAAGGTATTTAAATAGAAATACAAGATAACAAATAAACACAGATTTTATAATCAAATCAATAAACCTATATTGCTCCCAGTAAAAGTAAAAGTAAAAGCAAAATAAAAGAAGGCTGCCTAAAGCAAGTATTAGCAAATATTCTACTTTTTTTAAACTAATAGGAGCCAATACAGGGAGATGTCCCCTAGGAGCATTTCTTTC
>NZ_JAAHGK010000283.1:0-6746 GCF_010672505.1 Okeania sp. SIO2B9
TGTGAACGGTTCTTTGAATATTATGAGAAAAGTAGCTCTCTTTTGTCTTTGACCATGGGAAGCGAGGGTGTTGTAGTTCACGAGCGTCAGGATAACACCTGCGATCCGAAGGATATGTCTTATGTGACTATATCCTTATAAACTATAAATTGTTAAATATTAAACATGAAAATTTTCAGAGGTCTGAGGCAGAATCAATGGCAATAAGTTTGGGAGAAATGCCAAGCTTAGAAATCCTGACATCGACAGAGATAATGTCGCGACTTTTGTCAGTCTTTCTGCTAATTATCATCAATGCCTTTTTTGTGGTGGCAGAATTTTCTATAGTTTCTGTGCGTAGATCCCGCATTAATCAATTAGTCGATGCAGGTGATGTTCAAGCGAAAATTGTTCAACAACTTCAAAAAAATATAGACAGACTACTCTCAACCACTCAGTTAGGTATTACTTTGTCTAGTTTAGCTTTAGGTTGGATTGCTGAAGGAACTATGGCAGTAATTGTTAGATCTGCAATAGTTAAACTACCCCTACCTATTCATGTTACTCAAGCGATCGCTCACTCCCTAGCTATCCCAATTGTCACCTTTTTTATTTTGGCTTACCTGCAAATTGTCCTAGGAGAATTATGCCCAAAATCAGTAGCACTATTATATTCAGAAAAATTATCGAGATTATTTGGTCCTTTGAGTCTAGCTATCTCTCGCTTCTTTAATCCATTTATTTGGGTATTAAATCAATCTACTCGTTGGTTATTACGACTGATAGGAATTAAATACACTGGCAGTGTCTGGAAAACACCTGTTACCCCTGAAGAATTACAATTAATTATCTCTACTTCTACTGAATCAACTGGTTTAGAAGCAGAAGAACGACAATTACTTAGTAATGTCTTTGAATTTGGGGAAGTATCAGCTTTAGAAGTCATGGTTCAACGCACTAATATAGATGCTATCTCTAGTACGGCTACTTTTAAAAATTTGTTAGATGAAATTAAGGTATCTGGTCATTCTCGTTATCCTGTCATTGGTGAGTCCATAGACGACATTCAGGGTATTATAGATTTCAAAGAATTGGCTCAACCTTTAGCAAAAGGTTTATTATCCTCACAAACTTTAATTATACCTTGGATTCGTCCTGTAAGGTTTGTATCTGGACAAATGTATTTGAGCGAGTTATTATCATTGATGCAAAGAATGCGTCAAATTCCAAACAGTCGTCAGCACCCAGAAATGGTAATAGTAGTAGATGAATTTGGTGGTACTGCTGGGTTAATTACGCGAGAGGATTTGATTGCTGAAATTATCGGCGGTAATAGTTATGAAGTAACTGGTACTGAAGAATTTACTCTACAAATGTTAGACGATAAGACTTTTATTGTGCAAGCACAGTTAAGTGTAGAAGAAGTTAATGAACTATTGAATTTAGATTTACCTCTAACTGAAGATTATCAAACTTTGGGAGGATTTTTGATTTATCAGTTACAAAAAATACCTACTGCTGGAGAAAAGTTATGGTATGAAAATCTTGAATTTACTATTATTTCTGCCGAAGGCCCACGTCTCGATCAAATTAAAATTAGTCAATTAGAAGAGTTAGAAAATGAGCAAATTGTTAATGCGTTTTTAGAAGATGAAGCAGGAGAAAAAGTCAATCAAACTACATCAGATGAACTAATTGATAGCTCAGTTTTTCAGGCTGAAACTGACCCTCAAGATATGAACTAAAACCTTTATTATAGCAAGTTTTCTGGTTCTAAGAGGAGAGTTCAATAATTAATAATTAATAATTAATAATTACCTCTGTTTGAAAAGAAGAAAATTGATGCGGTAGAGAAATTTTTTTCTTCTCTTGGTCTCATGGATATGGCTCCGAGACCCGTTCTTACAGACCCGCTCCGAAGATCGCCATCCCACCCTACGGGAAGCTCCGAAGACTCACGGCTTTTTTCTCCTTTAAAGGAGAGGTTTTAAACCTTAATTATTCGGTAAATATCAAGTTAATCCTCATTTTTGTTGTCTGTTACTTTTTTCTGCATATAATATAGTACACCTCTTGCAAAAATATTATATGCTATATTTATAAGCCATTTTTTGTCTAGTTTGACGTGAAAATATACCCAGAATTGCTCATTTTTTTGAACTAATTAGGGCTTGCTCAATAAAGCTAAAAGTCAGGATAGCTGACGGTAATGGAGCTTTGTATATTCAGCTTATCTCCTAGTTATTGGCTCTTATTTCCCTCAAAATACTGAAATTTTCTGCTGAAATTCAAGAAAATTTCTTCACATAAAATAGCCGAAACCTTTGCCTGTTCCTCCCATCTCCGCGCCGCCGTGTCCTACCCCCACCAACTAATTTTTTCAGCAGACCCTAATTAAATATACAGCGATCGCCAATTTACAAAATCATTAAAAATTGGCACACTAAAAAAGTTTAGCTCATCATTAAAAGCTCAACTAACTATCGGTTTAATAGATTTTTATTAAAACTTAATTAGCAAAGCTGACCGCAAGCTAGCTGAATACTTACCCTGTAATTACTTATCTAAATTTTCTTTATAATGTTCGACTTCAATAGTAGTATGAACATTTCCTCGTGGATAAAAATTAGCTTTAATTTTTACTTCTAAAGGGTCACAAGCAGCTACCAAATCATCTAAAATTTGATTCACTGATTCTTCATGGGAAATATAACGGTCGCGATAACTATTAATATACAATTTCAGTGCTTTCAATTCCACCACTCGTTCATTTGGAACATATTTTACGTCAATTGTGGCAAAATCTGGATAACCAGAAAAAGGGCATTTACAAGTAAATTCTGGTAAAGTAATGTTAATTTCATAACGTCGTCCAACACGGGGATTAGGAAAAGTAATTAACTCTCCTTCTAATATATTCCGCTCTCCATATTTAGCTTCTTGCATATTAAACTCTTGAGAAAGTTCATGGTTAGTTTCAGAATAATTCATAGATATTAATTAAACAATTTGGAAATACAATTTGTAGAAGTAAATGCTTTT
Organism: Okeania sp. SIO2B9; assembly: GCF_010672505.1. Classification (NCBI taxonomy): domain Bacteria; kingdom Bacillati; phylum Cyanobacteriota; class Cyanophyceae; order Oscillatoriales; family Microcoleaceae; genus Okeania; species Okeania sp. SIO2B9. The sequence goes on from NZ_JAAHGK010000283.1 coordinate 3,022, forward strand.
CTTTAATCGTGACTTGACTAATTTATATTTTATTGCTCTAATTTCACTAATTATCCCCCATAATTATTGAAAAATATCATAGTAGTAAAATAATGCAAAATATTAGCGCATCTAGTCAGATGGGACATAATTCCGAAAATAACTACTCTCCATCTATACCTATTTCTGTATATAGAGAAGCTACTGCTGAACTACAAGCAACTCAAATTAAGCTAGAATCACTCAAAGTTCATAATGAACAGTTAATCCAGCAAAATCAAAAACTCAGAAGAGAATTTGAAAAAGTGATTCACTCTGCGACACAGCTACAAGAAATTATAAATTCTTCTGTGCTAGTAACTCAACCTCAAATGTCTTCTTTTCCCAACTCTGAACTTAAGGTAGATACTTTTAGAGATAACTCTTTTAATTCTGATTTTGAAGTAGATTCTCCTGAAACATCATCTTCCTCACCTTCTCTACCATTTACCGACTCTAAAAAAGCAGATCCAGATTTTCCAGAGTATCTATATACAGAAGAACCAGATATAAGTAGCTACAGCAAAACTTCTAATTCCACACAAGTATCTGACCTCAATGGAATTTGGTTAGTAGTTGCTATTTGTTTGATTGTAATTGCTGCATTTGGTGCTGGGTATTGGGTTGTTCGTCCAATTTTAAATCAGCGATAATGCTCCGCTTCGCTACTGCAATAACCAATACTCACCTAAGAAGTTACAGACTCAAACACATTATTATAATCCCACGGCTTTAGTCGTGGGGTTGTTAACTCAAACCAAGCATATATGTAATTTAGTTATTATTAATTTATATTGGTTGTTCATCCTCTTGCTAAACTCGTTTGTTTGACATACTCTACTTACTTCAGGGAGTTGATTTCTCCCAGACTCGTCAGGGATTACTGGATATTCAGACGGCTTAACTCTCTCTACTCGCGCAGTAGTTAACCAGAAGCGGGACTGTCCTCAGTCGTTCAGGTGGTTAGCCTCAGTTCTCGGATATCCGACCATAATGATTTTACCAGAAATAGAGTTTGATTAAATGGTTGGTACTTTGTTAGTTTCTCTAGCTGTTTTGACTGTGCCTTCGCCACCACAGGTTCTTAGTTTTGACCTTCTCGTACTCTTTGCCTCCAAATGATTTCTCTAGCCTACGAAGTAGAGGGTCAGGTACTAATCCAAGCTTAACACAAAGTCGCCCTGAAACGGCGAGGCTTTAAAGCCTGTTTTTCGGTAAAACTGTTGACATTACGATCTTTTGTAGAAGTATCTTGGACTCCCATCCCAGGGTCAAAACCGCGCTTTATCTCAGTCAATTTTATTTGTTTAGCTTGGAGAGCTGTTTCTAGAATCTCTACAGCTTTATGCGGATTTCCATGACCACAAAAGAATAAGTCAGCAGCAAAGTAACCTAACTCAGGCCATGTATGGATGGCAATATGAGACTCTGCTAGTGTTGCCGTCGCAGTAACTCCATGAGGACTAAACTGATGAACACATAAATCTATGAGGGTTGCTCCTCCTGCTGTAATTGCATCAATTAAAGAGCAACGGATACGTTCAGAATCGTTGAGCAGTTCTGCAGGGGACTGCCAGGCATCAACGACTAGATGGGTTCCCAATTGTTTCATTCTACGCGGTTATACCTCCACCCGATTAAAGTCTTAAATTTATTAGTTTATCACAAAACTTTTGTATTTTTGAATTATGAGTAATTCATGTAACCACTTTTGGAGAATTTAGCTTTTTAGCTAGACTTGCTCCATAAATCTAAATCTATATCTATATTTAACTCTATCTGTGAGTTGAACCATTTGGCATAATTGCTTCTTTTAAGCAAACGTCCTCAAGAGCAGAAAGATTTAAACTAGACCCAATCAAGTTAGCACCACACAGGCAAGCTTCTTTTAAATCAGCACCTTTGAGAGATACTAGCAATAAACCGGAACCGTAAAGATTAGCTTTCTGTAAATTAGCACCTCGCAAATCAGCTTCCAATAAATTTGCTCCTGAGAGATTGGCCGCTTTCAAGTTAGCACCTCTTAAGTTAGCTTTTTTCAAGTCAACAGCTCGCAGGTCTGCTTGTTCAAGATTAACACCATTGAGATTAGTATTGCTAAGATTTGCTCCTTGTAGATTAACCCCACTCAAATTTGCTCCACTTAGATTAGCATTGCTCAGGTTTGCTCCTTGTAAGTCTGCCTCAATTAAGTGAGCAGCGCAAAGGTTGGCCTCTACCAAAGTTGCTTCTATTAAATCTGCCTTGATTAATTTTGCACCACTGAGATTTCCTCGTTGTAGATAAACTCGAATTAGACTTGCCTGATTTAATATAGTGCCACTTAGATCTACCTCACTCATAATTGCCCGATTCAAAGTGGCCTTAGTTAAGTCTGCGCCACTGAGAATAGCACGACTGAGGGTAGCTCCTGTTAGGTTGGCTTCAATCAGTTTTGAGCCATTCAGTAAACAAGTTCCGACCATGCTAGTGCCAATCAGAATAGCTTCTGTTAAATCTGCTTCTGAAAAAATAGCCCCACTCAGAATTACTCCACTTAAGTCAGCTTCAATAAGAGTGGTTTTAGTAAAGCTCGTAGCGCTCAAATTAGCTTCAATTAACTTAGCTTCAGAGAGGTTAGCATTACTAAAATCTGCACCAACTAGATTAGCTCCAATTAGTTTAGTTTTAGCTAGGTAAGAATTTTTGAAACTAGCATTACTTAAATTACTTCGATTCAGGTTAGCTGCACCTAAATTCACTGCAACTAGGTTAGCTCCTGGAAAATCTCTTTCTCCCTTTGAGTGTCTAATTAATAGTTCATTTGCACTTAAAAGCTCGCTGACATTCATAAAATAAATCTGTTAATTTATCTAGATTTTTGTTTATTTGCTTGATTTCCTCTTAATTGCCAAAAATTAAGTTTATAAGTTTAAAGGATTCTATATTTGGTTAAACTTTCAACAGAAATTATTTTTTGTTAATGCTAAACAAAGTTTGTCGGCGCAGCCCTTATCTGGGATGTCCTAGTGGTCTGTCAAAATATTATTGACGGGTTTTATCCCCCCTAACTACCCTTAAAAATGAGGGAATTAGAAAAAAGCTATGGACAGAATTAATTTTACAGACCACTAGTTTGAATAGGTTCATCAGTCTTGGATAATAGAACTTTACTCCATGACTAATTACTATTTGTTGTATTGATTGTATTGATCAAATTACAGGAGTTATTTGCTGGCATCCTTGTAGTCTAGAGACCCTTGTGTGGCTGCGGGTCTGTTCAGCTAGTGTCACCTCCCTGATAGTTCGTGGGACAACTAGATTGCAGGTTATTGTTATTATTAAGCTGCACAATAATTAAGCTATCAGGTTCGTCTGAAGCTGAACCTTGAGTATCTGATGTTCTTATACTGCATTTATTGCTTATATCTATTTGATCCATCAGTGCCTAATTTTTTTGAAATTGGCTGCTTCGTTAGTAAAAATGATAGCTGACAATTGACGATTAGACAAATTTTTGTTAGATTCAGTCTGAAATCTTTATACTTAAAAGATTTTAATTGACAAAAAGTTTTTTTATGATATTGTAAAAATAATTAGGGTTTGCTGAATAAAGTCTTTTTGATGGAGGAGGAGACAGGAGACAGGAGACAGGAGACAGGAGAAATGGAAATTTAGAGGAAGTTAGGAGTAAGAATTGTCCCTAAATTTTTCTGCCCAACTATGAG